>JANPHZ010000048.1:0-5033 GCA_031424715.1 Frankiaceae bacterium | reverse complement strand
GCGTTGACGCTCCTATGTGTTGTCAAGGGGCGTGGGGGTGAGGGTGCGGAAGAGCTCTCGGGCGATGTAGCGCTTGAGGCAGCGGCGGATCTCGCGGTCGCTCAGGCCCTCGACGCGACGTCGTTCGAGGTAGGCGATGGTGCGTGGGTCGTGGCGCATGCGGGTCTTGGCGATGTCATGCAGGGCGCGGTTGAGGGCGCGGTCGCCGCCACGGTTGAGGCGATGCCGGTCGGTCCGGCCGCTGCTGGCCTTGAGTGGGCTGGCGCCGGCAAGCATGGCGAAGCTGGCTTCGCTGTGGATGCGGCCGGGGTGGCTGAACGACACCAGGGCTTGTGCGGCGCTGACTGGGCCGATCCCGACGCGGTCCACGAGCCCAGGGGCGAGGTCGGCCACGATCGCGTCGAGGTGCTTTTTATTCGCGGCCAGTTCGACGTCGGCGGCCAGGATCGCCCGGGCGAGCCGGGTGGCCTCGGTGCGGCGGACGGCCTGCTCGCGGGTGTGCCGGTCCAGGACGCGGCGGCGGGTGATCTGCTCCAGCCGAGCGCGGGTCCACGCGCCGATCAGGTCGCGGTCCTCGTCGTCACCGCCACGCAGCAGCGCGGTCAGCTTGTTCGCGTGCGCGGTCCGGCCTGTGACGAGGTCGCGGCGCGCGACGAGCAGGATCCGCAGGGCTTCCCGGTCCCCGTCGGCGCGCGGGGTCGGGAGGCGGTCGGCGTCCATCGCGAGGACCCGCTGGACCGCGTGGCGGGCGTCGATCTCGTCGCTCTTGCCGCGACCCCGCCGGTCGCCCTTGTTCGGGCGCTCGACCTCCACGACGCTGAAGCCTGCTCCGGTCAGGGCCCGCTCGAGTGCGACGCCGTAGGAGCGGGTGCCCTCCAAGCCCACGACGATCCGCGGACCCGGTGCGTGCTCCACAATCCAGGTGATCGCCGCAGCAAACCCCGACGGGCTGTTAGCGAACGTCGCGGTCGACAGCTCCACGCTGCTCGGCAACGCGATCTGCAACGTGTGAGTGTCAGCGTGGGTGTCACCCCCGACGACAGCATCAACGACTTCTGCCACTGTGGTCATGCGGCTCCGCGCTCCTTCCGGTTCGGTGTCGTGGTCGGCACCGGCCTGGTGAAGGTCACTTCGCGACACATCTGTGACGGGTCACGGCCCTCGCGGGTCGGACAGGCTCCTGATCAGGTCAGCTCAGTGGGCAGGCCGGTGCCGGCACCTCAAGCGGACACGTCAACGCAAAGGCACGCCGCAGCGGCCGGATCACAAGAGAGTCACACCCAAGGCACCGGCACCGACCCTGCCCCCCAGCAGCGCCGGAGTGCCACCGCAACACTCACAGATCACCGGAGAAGGGCGCGCTCAGCGCGGGGCGGGTTCGTCCTCGTCGTCGTCTGCGTCATCGAGGTCGGCGGCGTAGGGGTCGACGAAGTCATCGTCGTCCTCCACCGCGGTGGAGGACGGGTTGACCGGGGCGCCGGTCAGCTCGGCGCGCAGCCGATCCGGGTCGAGCGACCCGGTGTTGTACTTCAGCTCGCGAGCGACCGTGGACTGCTTCGCCTAGGCACGGCCGCGCCCCATGGCTCGACCCCCTCGTTCCGACGGGGCCCACGGAAGGCCCGGCACATGTGTGGACTGAGCGACAACGAGCGGTCCCCCGTACAGATTCCGGGTGACCCGCTCGCCACCACGGTACCGCCTGCGCGCGCGCTCGGCTCGGGGGTCGGCGAAAGCGACCTTTCTGACCTATCGGGGCAAAGCGAGGAAGGTCACAGATCCGTGCGTCACCTTTGGCGGGGGCGGGTCGTTCCACCCAGCAGAACCGTCCGGGGCTTCCCGGAAACCCCCACCGTCTGGAGTACTCCTCATGCGCAGTCGCCTTGTCCTCGCCGCCGCCGCCCTCGGAGCCGTCGCCCTCGTCGCCCCTCACGCCTCCGCCGCCGCGGCGCCGAAGACGCTCGACGGCAAGAAGGTCACCACCCTGACTCAGGTCGCAGACGCACCCATGCAGGCCAACGACGCCGACATTGCCGGGGGCAACCCGACCGAGAGCCGGCTGCAGTGCGCGCCCCCCCGCTGCTCTGTCCTTCCCTTCGTCTACGCGCCGGCTAAGGGCGTCAAGGCGGACATCCTCTTCACCGTCACATGGACCAACGACCTGAGCGACGTGGACCTCTACGTCGCGGAGGTGGGCAAGAAGGGTGTCAAGACCCTGATCGCGAACTGTGGCGGCTCCGCCGGCAAGTCCGAGAAGGTCTTCCTGCCGGCCGGCTCGCTCAAGAAGGGCAAGACCTACGCCCTCATCGCCGACTTCTACCGCACCCCTGGCGAGAAGGTCACGAGCAAGATCGAGATGCCCGGTAAGGACACCGTCTCCAAGCTGGTCCCCGCCGCCCTCGAGGGCGTGCAGAAGACGAACTGCACCCTGTAAATCCTGAGCACTGACAGAGGCCGGTCCCCACGGACCGGCCTCTGTCGTGTTTGCGGCAGGACTTTCCCGTCGTACGACGAAGTAGGTCCCCATCAACGAAAGGGCACCCGCCATGCAGGCACGCCGGATTCTCGTCACCGCTGCGCTGTGCGCGATCGCGGCGGGCTCGCTCGCGCCCGCGCAGGCGGCCCCCAAGCCCAAGCCCTTCAGCGGTTCGGTGACCTTTCATGATGCGACCCCAGACCCCACCGGTGGCTTCGGAGCAAACTGCCAGGGCACGCTGCCCGTCGAGAAGGCGGTGGGGATCAAGGTGCCCGCCTCCGGTGTGCTGACGGTCTCCCTCACCGGTTTCACGGGTGACTGGGCCTTGGTCGTCGCCGATGACGCGGGCAAGGTGCTCGGCAGCAGCGACACGTTCCCGGAGTCTGAGAACGCCGTCGTCACGCTGAAGAAGGCCGGAACGGTCCAGTTGCTGCCCTGCAACCTCGGCGGGACCGTCGACGCCACGGTCAACTTCGCCTACCGCTTCAAGAAGGTTTGACCGTCCCGTCCCCGGCCGTTGACCCCCGCAACGACCTGACCTCTTGTCCTGGAGTCTCCTGATGCGCACTCGCCTCGTCCTCGCCGCCGCCGTTCTCGGTGCCGTGTCCCTGCTACTGCCCTCGGCGGTGGCCGCGCCCGGACCCGCCGTCCTCGACGGCAAGAAGGTGAAGACCCTGCAGATCAAGGGAAACGGCGGTCTGCAGGCCAACGCCGACAACCCCGTCCCGGACGCCTGCCCGGCGGGCCGCTGCATCATGCTGCCGTTCGTCTACCAGCCGGCGAAGGGCGTGCCCGGCGGCGTGCTGTTCACGCTGAAGTGGGACAACGCCCCGTCCGACATGGACCTCTACGTCGCTGAGGTGAGCAAGTCCAGCTTCGTGGAGATCGGCAACTGCGCGAGCCTCGGCCCCAGCCCCACCGAGTCGTTCTACGCCCCGGTGGGAACCCTCAAGAAGGGCAAGACCTACGCCCTGCTCATCGACTTCTACCGATCCCTCAACGACAACGTCGTCGGCACGGTGTCGATGCCGGCGGCCAACACGGTCAAGACGACGGTCCCGAACAACGTGGACGCGGTCGCCGACCTCAACTGCACGCTTTAGTGCTCCCTCCGCCCACGCAGTTCAGGAGATCTCGCTGATGCGCACCCGTCTCGTCCTCGCCGCCACCGTTCTCGGTGCCGTCTCCCTGCTGCTGCCCTCCGCGGTTGCCGGCCCTGTCGTCCTGGATGGCAAGAAGACGAAGAAGCTGACCTTGACGGCGACCGCAACCCAGCAGGCCCATGACCAGGACTTCGCGGGCAGTGACGGCGAGCGCGTCGACTGTGAGCCGCCGCGTTGCGCGATGCTGCCGTTCATCTACCAGCCGGCCAAGGGCGTCAAGGGCGATGTGCTGTTCACGCTGACCTGGAGCGGTCCGGTCAGCGACTTCGACCTCTACATCGCCAGCGTCGACAAGAAGCGCCGCACCCAGCTGGCGACCTGCGGCGCCGCAACCGGCAACCGGGAGAAGGTGTTCCTGTCGGCCGGCACGATGAAGAAGGGGAAGCCCTACCTGCTCATCGTCGACTTCTACCGCACCCCCGGCGAGACGGTGACGGCGACGGCTGAGATGCCGGGTCAGGACACCGTGGCCAAGACGCTGCCCGAGGCCGCAGACGGCGCCGTCTTCAAGTTCAACTGCGCCCTGTAGCAGCCCCTCAGGGGCGGCCGGGGAGCAGGACGGTGCGCAGTCGCCCGACGTCGGCCATCCGGCGCTCGGCGACCCGGTCGGCCGCCACGGCCGGAGGCACGCCTTCGGCGTCCGCCGTACGGAAGATCGTCAAGGTCGTGTCGTAGATGAGGGCGGCCTTGGCCTTGGCCCGCTCGAAGCGGAAGCCCTCGATCTCGTCCGCCACCTGCACCAGGCCGCCAGCGTTGGCGACGTAGTCGGGGGTGTAGAGGATGCCGCGGTCGGCGAGCACCTTTTCCAGGCCCGGGTGGGCCAGCTGGTTGTTGGCCGCGCCGCAGACGATCTTGGCCTTCAGGGTGGTGGCCAGCTCGTCGGTGATCGCGCCGCCGAGGGCGCACGGGGCGTAGACGTCGCAGTCGCTGCCGGGCAGCTCGCCGACGGGCTTGACGGTCACCGACGGGAAGGCGTTGGTGACCCGCTCGACGGCTGCGGCGTTGACGTCGCTGACGACGACGTCGGCGCCGTCCTCGACCAGGTGCTCGACGAGGTGGTGCCCGACCTTGCCGACGCCCTCGACCGCGACGGTGCGGCCGTGCAGGGTCGGGGCGCCCCACGCGTGCTCGGCCGCCGCGCGCATCGCCTGGAAGACGCCGTACGCCGTGAGGACCGCGCTGTCACCGGCGCCGCCGTGCTCGGGGGAGCGGCCGGTGACGTAGGACGACTCCTTGGCGATGACGTCCATGTCGGTGACGTAGGTGCCGACGTCGCAGGCCGTGTAGTAGCGGCCGCCGAGGGACTCGACGAACCGGCCGTAGGCCCGCAGCAGCGCCTCGGTCTTGTCCTTGGTCGGGTCGCCGAGGATGACGGCCTTGCCGCCGCCGAGGTCGAT
>JANPHZ010000047.1:0-11663 GCA_031424715.1 Frankiaceae bacterium | reverse complement strand
TCGCCGAAGCTGCTCAGCGCCAGCGCGAGCGACAGCCGCCGAAAGCCCTGGTAGCGCAAGGCCCCAGGCCACGGAAGGCTCACGGGAGCAGCCTAGGGCTCAGCCCTCGGCCTGGGCTGTACGCAAGTCCGAACCACCGATCTTGTGCAGCGGGCCGCATAGAGAGATCGAGCAGCTTGCGACAAGTGAGCGCTCAGAAGGGCGGCGGTTCGAGTCGCGGGTCGAGCGTGGCGGCGTCGTCGGGTTTGCTCGCGGCCGGTTCGATGGCGGGTGCCGATGGGTCGGGTGGGGGCAGGGCGAGGGGGCCGGCGTCGGGCCACCACGGGATGACAGGCCGCACCTCGGGCGCATCAGACACGGGCCCGGGTGTGGGTGGTGGGTCCCAGGGGGGTGGGCGGTGGTAGTGCCGGCCCAGCGGGCTGATCCAGGTGCAGCTGCCGTCGGGGTGGCGCTGGACGGTCCAGCCGGTGTGCTTGGCGCGGTGGCAGCGGCGTGATTCGGGGCCGAGGTTCCAGGCGGCGGTGGGGCCTTGGGGGTAGGGGATGAGGTGGTCGAGGTCGCTGGAGGCGGCGGGTTGGGAGCAGCCGGGTCCGGAGCAGCCTTGGTCGCGTAGTCGCACGAGGCGGGCGAGTCCGGCCGACGGGCGGTACTGCCGTTCGGCGACGTCGGTCGTGACGGCGGGGCGCAGCATCGCGCGGAGGCGGTCACGGGCGAGGTCGTCGTCGGCCAGGTCGTCATTGCCGGTGGCGGGGGTGCATTCGGCGTCGACGCTGAGCGGTCGTCCGGTGGTGACGTCGACCAGGACGCGGCGGAGCTGGGCGTGGGGGCGCAGCAGCCGGACGTGCTCGGCGCTGATCGGTCCGTAGCCGTCGAGGTGGCCGGGGGCGTTGCTGCGGTCGAGCACGGTGGACATCGGGACGTGCACGTTGAGCACGATGCGGACGGCGCCGGACTCGGCGAGCGCGCGCAGCGGCAGCTCGGTGAGGACATCGGCGCGGCACTGGTCCATCGTGCGGTCACTACCGGCCTTGGCCTGCCGGGCCAGTGTGTCTAGGCCGAGGGCGAACGCGCGGGCGGCTTCGGCGGTGACGTAGGCGCTGATGGTGGCCATCCCGTCGGCCTCCGGGTGGATCCAGACCCGCCGGGCCGCGCGGGCCTGGGCCAACCGTTCGGCTTCGGCCTCACGGTCCTGGGCCTCTGCCGCGGCGATGGTGCGGGCGACGAGCCGGCGCAGCGGACCAGGCGCGAGCTCCCGCCCCCGGGCGGCGACGGCCGCGTCGACCGCAGCGCAGACCGCGTCGGTGCAGGAGCTGGTCTCGCGGATCACGACGCGGGCCTGCGGGACGAACAACTCACCGGCCTCGAGCGCCGACAGCAGCAGCGGCAGCCGGTCCAGGACGTGGGTGGCCTCGAGCTGACGGTCGGTCGCGCCGCGTTGTCCGATCCGGCAGCTGCCGGCCACTTCCAGGACGGTGAACTGCTCGCAGCCGGTCCGCACAGCGTCCTGCTCCGCCGCGACACCCAGCGCACCCAGGGCCCGCAGCCGCCGGGCGAGCAGCTCGGCTTCGGCGCGCTCGAGGTCGGCCAGCTCGTCGAGCAGCGCGGGCTGGGCGCTGTCGCTGCTGCTGGTGATCTCGCTGTCGGGCATGGCTTCACCGTAGGAGGGGGGTCTGACAAAACTGACCCAGATTCCCCTGCTGCACAAAGATTTTTTTGACTACTTTGAGTGACCCCGATCAAGCAGCTCTTGGACCGCGGGATGGTGCGGATCGTCCACGGCGACGTCGATGCATGTCACCGGACCCAAGGCGGTGAGCAGCGGCCGATCGAGTTGGATCCGCACGTCGGTCTGCTGTCCGTAGGCCAGCCGGAGTGCCCCGTCGTCGCTGCGCAACGCTCCACGGCCCTGGTTCAGCTGCGGACGACGGGAAGCGCGCTCGATCCAGGCCAAGGGCACCTCGACGGCGAAGTCAGGCCCGCTGCGCAGGAGCAGCCGGTCGTCGAAGAGCAGGTGCGGCTGAGCCTTGGTGCGCGCGATGGCTCCGAGCAGGTAGGGCACGGTCAGTACGCCGAGTACGAACAGGGGCCACCGCAAAGGGGTGTTGCGCAGCAGGTAGTCCATGACCGTCAGCTCGACAAGGCCGCAGGGCAGGAGCACCCAGAGCATCAGCCGTTCGCTGGCCCCGTAGCTCAGCCGTACCGCACCCCGCTCGGCGCGAGGCACTGGAGTGATCCAACGGTAGGCCGAGCGCCAGAGGCCCAGCTCGAATCGGGCGACCGACACCAGACCAGGGGGAAGGAGCTCCTCGGCTGCGGCGAGCAGTGCCGCGCTGAAGGTCTGACCGCGGGAGCGCTCAGCGCGCACGACGCGCAACACCGAGGGCAGGGCAGTCAGGGCGATCACTGCCGCAACCAGCTCGACACCGACGAGCAGCAGGCCGATGTCACCGTGTTGGACGAGCCCGAGCGCAAGGGCCAGTGACTCGCCGAGTGCCACCACGACGAGGGCCCCTCGGCGAAGGCGTTGCCCGCGTGTGGGTGGACGAGCAGGTGGGCGGCGACGACGGAGCACGACAGCGACGGCGACGAACGTGAGGCCGATAGCCAGGTAGGCCAGGGCGCGAAGTGGCCGGTCCTGGGCGAGGTAGGTCAGCAGCGCGAACAGCAGGACGAGACCCACCCGCACGGCATCCGCCCGAGCGGGGTGGAGGTGGGCCGGCACGCGTCAGGCTCGCACGTGACTAGCGTCGAGAGGGTGACCGTCGCCGTCCGCGTGATCCCGTGCCTCGACGTGGATGCTGGGCGGGTCGTCAAAGGTGTCAACTTCACCGACCTCGTCGACGCGGGAGACCCCGTCGAGATGGCCCGGCTCTACGACGCCGAGGGCGCCGACGAGCTGGTGTTCCTCGACATCACCGCGAGCAGTGGCAGTCGCGAGACGACGTACGACGTCGTGCGGCGTACGGCGGAGCAGGTCTTCATCCCTCTGACCGTGGGTGGAGGGGTGCGCCAGCCCGACGACGTCAACCGCCTGCTCCGAGCGGGCGCTGACAAGGTGGGCATCAATACCGCGGCCGTGCTGCGTCCTGAGCTGTTGAGGGAGTGCGCCGAGCGGTTCGGCAGCCAGTGCATCGTGCTCAGCGTCGACGCGCGCCGGGCCACCGGTACTGAGAGCGGCTTCGAGGTGACGACCCACGGTGGCCGGACCGGCACCGGGATCGACGCCGTCGCCTGGGCGAGGGCGGGCGCGGAGCTGGGTGTCGGCGAGATCCTGCTCAACTCGATGGACGCTGACGGGACCCGGGCCGGCTACGACCTGGAGCTGACGTCGAAGGTCCGGGCAGCTGTCGGCATCCCGGTGATCGCGAGCGGCGGGGCCGGCCGGCTCGAGGACTTCGCGCCGGCCGTGGAGGCAGGCGCGGATGCGGTCCTGGCTGCCAGCGTCTTCCACTTCGGCCAGCTGAGCATCGGCGCAGCCAAGGACGCGCTTCGCCAAGGCGGGTATCCGGTTCGCTAGTGCGCACCGATGGCCTACCGTCACACGGGTCGCCCACTTCCAGAGGTGATCGTGGATACCCAAGCCACTGCCGCACTGCTCGTCGAGCGCGTCCGCGCGCGCCCCTGGGGGCTGGCAGTGGCCGCAGTCAGCGGCGAGCAGACGACCGTCCTCCTTGATGCAGGTGCCGACCCGCTGAGCGAGCAGACCTCCTTCGAATGGGGGTCGATCACCAAGACGATGACCGGGCTGCTTCTCGCACACGCCGTCGTCAGGGGGGAGCTGCGCGCCGAGCAGACGCTAGGTGAGCTCCTTGACGTCAAGGGGGCGGCAGGCGCGATCACGCTGCAGGAATTGGCGACCCAGCGGTCGGGTCTCCCCCGAATGCCGTCCAACCTGGACTTGTCATCCGTCGACCCCAGGCAGCCGTACGCCGGCTACACGAGCGAGAATCTGCAGGAGGGCCTGTGCGCCGTCGAGGTGGGGGCCAAGGATTTCGCCTACTCCAACTTCGGATTCATGACGCTCGGTTGGGTGCTCAGCGTCCGCGCCGATCTGCCCTACAGCGAGCTGCTGCGGTCGCGAATCCTCGACCCGCTGGGTATGTCCGCGAGCGGTTGTCCGCCTCCCGAGGAGGACCGGATCCCGGGCTACTCCGGAAACGACCAGGTGCCGTGGTGGTCCAGCCATCTGCCCGGGGCCGGAGGCGTGGGCGGACCCATCGGTGACCTCGTCCGCTACGTGCAAGCGCATCTGGTCCCACCTGAGGGTCAGCTGGGGGAGGCGATCACCCTCGCCACGAAGATGCACGCCCCCGACCCGTACGCGATGGGCTACGGCTGGGTGCACCAGGGCGGGGGCCTGTGGCACAACGGCGGAACGGGCGGCTTCCGTGCGCTCGTGGCCTTGTTCAGGCCGCGCGGCATAGCTGTCGTGCTGCTCGCCAACAGTGCCCAGGCCGACCACATCGACGGGGTTGGCTTCGCCACCCTCAACGAGATGATCGCAGCCGCAGGCTAGGGCTTGCACGGGTAACCTGCTCACGCGCGTTCGAGCGCCGCGCGAGGTCGCACCCGCTGCGTCGAGCCAGGGAACACCTCGGGCCGACTGGGTGTCGTCCTTAAGGACAGCCCGTTGACAAGGAGAGTCGTGTCCCCGCCTGCCCCGGTGGCCGCCGGCGTGATCCGCCGCGGCATCGGCATCCTCGGGGTCGCCGTCCGCGAGGAACCCCGAATCTTCGCGCTGTCTGCTGTCGGCAGCGCGCTGTTCGGGCTCACGACGATCGGCCAGGCCTACGTCTTCGGCGCGATCACCGAGCGCGTCATCGTCCCGAACATCCGCGACGGCGAGGCCAAGACGGCCGGCCTGGCGATCGCCTTCCTGGCGGTGGTGGTGACCGCCATGCTCAAGGTGGTCGGCATCATCGCCCGCCGCCTTGGTGCCGGGATCATGCAGTACCGCCTGCAGGCCTCCTACCGCCGCCGGGTCACCCGCCGCTATCTCGAGCTGCCGCTGGAGTGGCACCAGGAGCACCCGACAGGGGAGCTGCTCAGCAATGCCAACAGCGACGTCGAGGCGACGTGGTATCCCATCGCGCCCTTCCCGTTCGCGGTCGGTGTGCTGTTCATGCTGGTGGTGACGCTGGGCCTGCTGTTCGTCACCGACCCGGTGCTCGCGCTGGTCGGCTCGGTCGTCTTCCCGGCGATCGCGACGCTGACGGTGCTCTACTCCCGTCGAATGTCCCCGCTGATGACGCATGCCCAGCAGCTGCGCGGCGAGGTCAGCACCATCGCCCACGAGTCGTTCGACGGCGCGCTGGTCGTCAAGACCCTGGGCCGCGAGAGCGACGAGACCGACCGGTTCCGGGCCAAGGCCCACGAGCTGCGCGACACGATGACCGCGATCGGCCGGGTGCGCGGGGTCTTCGACCCGTTGATGGAGGCCCTGCCGGTCCTCGGTGTTCTCGTCGTCCTGCTCGTCGGCACCAGCCGTGTCGGCAGCGGCGCGATCGACAGCGGACAGCTGGTGCGGGTCGCCTACCTATTCACCCTGCTCGCCTTCCCGGTGCGTGCCCTGGGCTGGGTGCTCAATGAGCTGCCTCGCAGCGTCGTCGGCTGGGACCGGGTGCAGCGGGTGCTCACCGCCACCGGGGCCCAGGAGTACGGCGACGGAAGCATCGCCGCAGACGCCGGCCCCACCACCCTCACGGTCGAGGCGGTCTCGTTCCGCCACGGTGCGGCCGAGACACTGTCGGAGGTCGCGCTCGACGTCCAGCCAGGCCGGACGGTCGCGCTCGTCGGCCCTACTGGCTCAGGGAAGTCGACCCTGGCCGGGTTGCTCGTCCGCCTGGTCGACCCGCACACGGGCCAGGTCCGCTACGACGATCTGGACGTGCGCGAGCTCGGACCCGGCGCGCTCGCGCAGGTCGCAGCGCTCGTTCCCCAGCAGACCTTCCTGTTCGACGACACCGTGCGCGGCAACATCACCCTCGGCGCCGACTTCTCCGACGAGGACGTGTGGGCGGCGCTGCGGCTGGCTCAGGCAGACGGTTTCGTCGCAGCGCTCGCCAAGGGCCTGGACACGGTGGTCGGCGAACGCGGCACCACCCTGTCCGGAGGGCAACGCCAGCGACTCGCGCTGGCTCGCGCCGTCGTACGTCGTCCGCGGTTGCTCGTGCTCGATGACGCCACCAGCAGCGTCGACCCGAGTGTCGAGCAGCGGATCCTGGCCGGCCTGCGCGACAGCGGTCCGGCCAGCACCGTGGTGGTGGTCGCCTACCGACGGGCCACGATCGCGTTGGCCGACGAGGTCGTCTTCCTCGACGGAGGCCGGATCACCGGGCGCGGCACGCACGACCAGCTGCTGGCGACCTCCGCGGGCTACCGCGACCTCGTCACGGCCTACGAGCGAGCCGAGGTCGAGCGCGCCGCCGAGCACGCCGGCGACGAGTTCGAGGTCCTGACGTGACCGCTCCGACCATGGAGTCCCGCGCCACCAGCCGCGGCGCTCTCGCAA
Organism: Frankiaceae bacterium; assembly: GCA_031424715.1. Taxonomy (GTDB): domain Bacteria; phylum Actinomycetota; class Actinomycetes; order Mycobacteriales; family SCTD01; genus RYN-124. The sequence goes on along the minus strand of JANPHZ010000047.1, from coordinate 5,152 downwards.
CCTTGGCCCACGGGCTCCGCCTGACGCCGGAGTTTCGAGAGGGGCTCGGGTTCACGCTGCTACTGGCCCTGATCTCGACGGGCGGTCGGGTGGTCGTACCGGTCGCCGTCCAGCAGACCATCGACAAGGGGTTGAACGCGCCCGGAGGTCCCGACCTCGCGCTGGTCCGCAACGCCTGCCTGCTGGCCGCGGCTGCCGTCGGTGTCACCGCGATCGCCAACTACCTCATGAACGTGCGCCTCTACCGCACGACCGAGAACGGCCTGGCCGCCCTGCGGGTGCGGGCGTTCCGCCGGGTGCACGACCTGTCGATGCTGCACCAGGCGGCGGAGCGCCGCGGCTCGCTGGTCAGCCGGGTGACCAGTGACGTCGACACCATCAGCACCTTCATGCAGTTCGGCGGGCTGCTCATCGTCGTCTCGACCGCGCAGGTGCTGCTGACCACCGTCATCATGCTGGCCTGGTCCTGGCAGCTCACCCTCCTCGTCTACGCCTGCTTCCTGCCGCTGGTCTTCACCATCCGCTTCTTCCAGCGCCGGCTCGAAGTCGCCTACGGCCGGGTCCGCGAGACCATCGGCCGGATGCTCGGCGCTGTCGCCGAGTCGGTCGTGGGTGCCTCGGTGATCCGGGCCTACGGCGTCCAGGCCCGTACGGCGGAGCGCATCGACGGTGCGGTCGCCGACACCATGCAGGCGCAGAAGAAGGCGCAGACCCTCGCGGCCATCACCTTCTCGGCCGGGGAGCTGACTGCCGCCGTGGCCAACGGTGCGGTGATCTGGGTCGGGGTCCTGCTCGGGGTCGGGGGCGACCTCACCACCGGTCGGTTGGTCGGGTTCCTCTTCCTCGTCACACTCTTCGTGCAGCCCGTACAGATCGCGACCGAGATCCTCAACGAGGCGCAGAACGCCGTCGCGGGCATGCGCCGCGTCCTCGATGTCCTGGACACCCCGACCGATGTCGCTGATCCGGGCGACGACGGCGCGGTGCTTCCGCCCGGTCCGGTGGCGGTGCGCTTCGCGCACGTCGACTTCGCCTATCCCGGCGGACCCAACGTCCTGCACGACGTCGACCTGGAGATCGCCGCCCAGACCCGGGTCGCAGTCGTCGGCGAAACCGGCAGTGGCAAGACGACGTTCGCGAAGTTGCTCACGCGGCTGATGGACCCGACCTCCGGCGATGTCTTGCTGTCCGGGGTCGCCCTGCGCCGCCTGCGGTTCTCCTCCCTGCGCACCCGGGTGGTGATGGTTCCGCAGGACGGGTTCCTGTTCGACAGCACCGTCGCCGACAACGTGCGCTACGGCCGCCCCGGTGCGACCGACGACGAGATCGCGTTGGCCTTCACCGAGCTCGGCCTGGCCGACTGGGTCGAGCAGCTGCCCGCCGGCCTGGCTTCGCCGGTCGGGGAGCGGGGCGAGCACCTGTCGGTCGGTGAGCGCCAGCTGGTCGCGGTCGCTCGGGCCTACATCGCTGACCCCGACCTGCTGGTGCTCGACGAGGCGACCTCGGCCGTCGACCCGGCCACCGAGGTCCGGCTCAACCGGGCCCTGGACTCGCTGACCCGCGGTCGTACGACGATCGCGATCGCCCACCGGCTCTCCACCGCTGAGGCCGCGGACGAAGTTCTGGTCGTCGACAAGGGCGTGGTCGTCGAGCGAGGTCCACACGCCGAGCTGGTCGGCGCCGGCGGGGTCTACAGCCGCTTGCACGCCTCGTGGATGTCGCAGAGCAGGTGACGCCCGCCGCGGTGGAGCGCGCGCGCCAGGCGGTGGCCGCCGTCTTCGTGGTCAACGGCCTGGTCTTTGCCTCCTGGCTGTCCCGGCTGCCGGCGGTGCGCACCGAGCTCGACTTGAGCACGAGCGCGCTGGGGCTGCTGCTGCTGTGCCTGTCGGCCGGATCGGTGGCGAGCCTGCCCCTGTCGGGTCCGCTCGTGGCCTGGCTGGGCCCGACGCGCACGGTCGCGGCCGGATCGCTGACCGTCGGGGCTGGACTGCTGCTCGTGAGCGCAGGGGTCGCTTCCGGCCGGCTGCTCCCCACGGGTGCTGGTCTGGTCCTGACCGGACTCGGCGTGGCCTCGTGGGACGTCGCCATGAACGTCGAGGCCGCGGACATCGAGCGCCGGCTCGGCCGGACGCTCATGCCCCGCTTCCACGCCGGCTTCAGCATCGGCACCGTGGGGGGCGCCCTCCTCGGCGCCGGAGCCGCGGCGCTGTCGGTCGATGTGGCGGCACAGCTCGCGGCGACCGCCTTGGTCGCGATGGCGCTGGTCGCCCTCCTGCTCCGCGCCTTCCTGCCGGTGCACCGGCAGGAGCAGCCAGGTCCGTGGCTGCCCGCCTCCGCGGCCTGGCGCGAGCCTCGAACGCTGCTCGTCGGGCTGCTCGTGCTCTGCTTCGCCTTCACCGAGGGCACCGCCAACGAGTGGCTGGCCGTGGCCCTCGTCGATGGGCACGGCACCAGCGAGAGCGTCGGTGCGCTGGGCTTCGCCTGCTTCGTGGTGGCGATGACGGTGTCGAGGACCGTCGGGGGCAGCTTCCTGGAGCGCTACGGCCGCCCGGCCGTGCTGCGCGCGACGGCGCTGCTCTCGCTCATCGGTCTGCTGCTCGTCGTCCTGGCACCGTCCCTGGGGGTCGTCCTCGTCGGAACCCTGCTGTGGGGCGCCGGCGCGGCGCTGGGCTTTCCCGTGGGCATGAGCGCCGCCGCGGACGATCCGCAGGCGGCGGCGGTGCGCGTGTCGGTCGTCAGCTCGATCGGCTACACCGCGTTCCTCGCCGGCCCCCCGCTGGTGGGACTGCTGGCCGAGCCAGATCGGCTGGGCATCCTGCCGGCTCTGCTCGTCGTCGTCCTGGCTCTGGCCGTCGGTACGGCGGTGGCGGGCAGCACGGCTCCGCTGAAGGGCGCTGCGTCGAGCGGGTGACGCACCGCGCCGCTGGGTAGCGTCGACGTTGTCGCCCCGCAGCGGGGCAGGGCACCGAGGGAGCACCAGATGGCAGGGCTGTTCGGCAAGGTGGCCAGGTTCGCGAGCTCGCCCCAGGGGCGCAAGCTCATGGACAAGGCCAAGGACGCGGCAACCGACCCGCGCAACCGCGCGAAGGTCGAAGAGGCCGCCAAGCGGCTGCGCAGCAAGGGCAAGCCCCCGGCCTGAGGCTCTGACACTCTGGGGCTCTGACACTCTGGGACACTGGGGGCATGACCGCCGTACGACCCACTGACCTCGATCCGCAGATCGCCGCCCGGCTCAAGCGCGACCGGGACGGTCTCGTCGTCGCCGTCGCCCAGCAGCACGGCACCGGCGAGGTGCTGATGGTCGGGTGGATGGACGACGAGGCGCTGCACCGCACCCTCACGACGGGACGCTGCACCTACTGGTCGCGCAGCCGCCAGGAGTACTGGGTCAAGGGCGACACCTCCGGCTCGCAGCAGTGGGTGAAGTCGGTCGCGCTGGACTGCGACGGCGACACCCTGCTGGTCCAGGTCGACCAGGTCGGTAGCGGCGCCTGCCACACGGGCGACCGCACGTGCTTCGACGCGGACGTGCTGCCGGCGGTCGTCGGGTCCCCGTGAGGCTCGGGGAGACCAGCCCGTCCGCTGAGGCCTTTGCCGCACTCGACGGCGAGATGTTGCCGGTGACGCGACGGCTGCTGGCCGACGGGGAGACCCCGGTCGGCGTCTACCGCAAGCTCGCCGGCAACCGGCCGGGGACCTTCCTGCTCGAGTCGGCTGAGCAGGGCCGCTCCTGGTCGCGCTACTCCTTCGTCGGTGTCCGCTGCGCTGCCGTGCTCACCGAGCAGGACGGCCAGGCGCTCTGGCTGGGCGAGGGCCTGCCGACCACGTCGACCGATCCGCTGCAGACCCTGCGGGAGGCCGATGCGCAGCTCCGCTCGCCGCGCCACCCGGACCTGCCGCCGTTCACCGGCGGCTTCGTCGGCTACATCGGCTACGACGCCGTACGCCGGCTCGAACGCATCCCGGACACGACGCCAGACGAGCTCGGGATGCCTGAGCTCGCGATGATGCTGGCCACCGACCTCGCCGTCCTCGACCACGCCGACGGCACGGTGCTGCTCATCGCCAACGTGCTGCGCGGGGGCTCCTACGACGACGCTGTGGCCCGGCTCGACGCGATGGCGGCGGCGCTCGCGGCCCCCGCCCCACCCTCGGTATCGACCGTCGACCTCGGCGCGTCACCGGACGTGCAGCGACGCACCCAGCCTGCTGACTACGAGGCGGCGGTGGAGGTCGTGCGCGAGCACATCCGGGCCGGCGACGCCTTCCAGGTCGTCTTGAGCCAGCGCTTCGAGCTGCGCACCGACGTCGATGCGCTCGACGTCTACCGGGTGCTGCGCGCCAGCAACCCTTCGCCGTACATGTACCTGCTGCGCTTCGCCGGCCGTGAGTCGCCGTACGACGTCGTGGGGTCCTCGCCGGAAGCGCTCGTGACAGTGACCGGTGGCCGGGCGCAGCTGCACCCCATCGCGGGCACGCGGCCAAGGGGCGCCACGCCGGAGCAGGATGCGGCGCTGGCTGCCGAGCTGCTGGCTGATCCCAAGGAGCGCAGCGAGCACGTGATGCTGGTCGACCTCGGGCGCAACGACTTGGGCCGGGTGTGTGAGCCGGGAAGCGTCGATGTCGTCGACTTCATGTCGATCGAGCGCTACAGCCATGTCATGCACATCGTGTCGACCGTGGTGGGGGAGGTGCTCGCGGACCGCTCGGCCTTTGACGTGCTCACCGCGACGTTCCCTGCGGGCACCCTCAGCGGCGCCCCGAAGCCGAGGGCGATGCAGATCATCGAGTCGCTCGAGCCCGCCCGCCGGGCGCTGTACGGCGGCTGCGTCGGCTATCTCGACGCCGCCGGCGACCTGGACATGGCGATCGCGATCCGCACCGCGGTGCTGCACGACGGCGTGGCCTATGTGCAGGCTGGGGCGGGGTTGGTGGCCGACAGCGACGCGGCTGCCGAGCAGGCCGAGTGCGAGCACAAGGCGGCCGCGGTCCTGCGCGCGGTGGCCGCGGCCGCGACGATGCGTCCGGTCCAGTGAGGTCGGGGCTGCGCCTGGCGGTCCTGGGCTGCCTGATCGGTTCCGGACTGGCCCTGCTCGCCCTCTCGCGCACCTGGGTGTCCTTCGAGCTGACCGCGCTGGCGCCACTGCCGAGC
>JANPHZ010000046.1:0-11901 GCA_031424715.1 Frankiaceae bacterium | reverse complement strand
GCTCGAGGAGGCCGGCCTGCCGGTCGCCCTGGCCGCTGCCGCCACCGACCCGTCGTACGACGCCGCGCTGCGGGAGTCGCACCACCGCGGCATGGACGCCGTCGGCATGGACGTCGGGACCCCGGTGATCCACGTCGACGGAGTGGCGTTCTTCGGGCCGGTGCTGTCGCGCATCCCCCGGGGCGAGCAGGCCGGACAGGTCTGGGACGGCGCTCGACTGCTGTCCGGCTTCCCGCACTTCTACGAGCTCAAGCGCACCCGGACCGAGGGGCCGCAGTTCGACTGATGGGACCGTTCGGCTGACGGCCGGTGCGACGGGGAGCATGCTGGTCACCGGACGCTCGGGAGGCACGGATGGACGATGCATGGACGCCGGCAGAGCAGCACGCGGGGGAGTTCTGGTCGGCGCAGGCCTGCGGTTGGGTGACCTGCGACGAGGCTCCACCGCCGACCGTGGAGCTGCCCCAACCGCGCGAGGCAGCGGAGGCCGAGCAGCCCGCTCACGCCTGATCGACCCGACGTAGGGTCGGCGGCATGACGGCAGACGCGGTGACGGTCAGGGACGCTTTCTTCCTCGGTGGGGCCTGGGTGCCTGCCGACCGGCGGGCGCCGATCCCGGTGGTCGACCCGGCCACCGAGGAGCCGATGGGCAGCGTGCCGGCCGGCGTCGAGGACGACATCGACGCGGCGGTGACGGCTGCCCGGCAGGCCTTCACCGCCTGGTCGGTGACGTCGCCCGCCGAGCGCGGTCAGCTGCTCTCGGCCGCAGCTGACGCCCTGGAGGCCCGCACCGACGAGATCGCCTCGCTCATCTCGCGGGAGATGGGCACGCCGCTGGGCTTCAGCAAGGCGGTGCAGGTCGGCAACCCGGTCCGGGTCCTGCGCAGCTATGCCGAGCTCGCCTCCTCGTACGCCTTCGAGGAGCAGATCGGCAACTCGCTGGTGGTCAAGGAGCCGATCGGCGTCGTCGGGGCGATCACCCCGTGGAACTACCCGCTGCACCAGGTCGTCGCCAAGGTGGCTGCGGCGCTGGCCGCCGGGTGCACCGTCGTCCTCAAGCCGTCCGAGGTAGCGCCGCTGAGCGCCTTCGCCCTGGCCGAGGTCTTCGCCGAGATCGGCTTGCCGGCTGGCGTGTTCAACCTGGTGACCGGACTCGGACCGGTGGTGGGCGAGCGGATCGCCGTGCACCCCGACATCGACATGGTCTCCTTCACCGGCTCGACGGCCGCGGGCAAGCGCGTCATGGCGGCCGCCGCAGGCACCGTCAAGAAGGTCTCGCTCGAGCTCGGCGGCAAGAGCGCGTTCGTGGTGCTCGACGACGCCGACCTGGGCAAGGCCGTCAAGGTCGGCCTGGCCAACTGCTTCATCAACGCCGGCCAGACCTGCACCGCCTGGACCCGGATGCTCGTGCCGGCAGCGCAGTACGACGAAGTGCTCGGCCTGCTCGCCGACGGAGCCGCGAAGTACCCCGTCGGGGCGCCCGGCGACGAGGGCACCCGGGTGGGTCCGCTCGCCAACGCCCAGCAGTACAAGCGGGTCGTCGGCTACATCGAGCAGGCCATCGCCGAGGGCGCGACCGTCGTCGCCGGTGGGGCCGAGCGACCGGAGGGCTTCGAGCGTGGCTACTACGTGCGGCCCACGGTGCTCGCGGGCGTCGCGCCCGGGTCGACGGTCGAGCAGGAGGAGGTCTTCGGTCCGGTGCTCGCCGTCATTCCGTATGACTCCGAGGACGAAGCGGTGGCGATCGCGAACGGCACGCCGTACGGGCTGTCGGGCGGGGTCTTCTCGGGCGACCAGGAGCGGGCGGTCGCGATCGCTCGGCGGTTGCGGACCGGGATGGTCGACGTCAACGGCGGGCGGTTCAACCACCTCGCTCCGTTCGGCGGCTACAAGCAGAGCGGCAACGGGCGCGAGCTCGGCGAGTACGGCCTCGAGGAGTTCCTCGAGATCAAGTCCCTCCAGCTGTAGGGCACCGGCCGCACTCCGCTGCATCTGCGCTCGGCGCTGCGGCCTTCGGCCGCTTGAGGCGCCTTCGCGCAGGCGCAGCTTCGTGCTGACCGTCTGCGCGGAGCTGGGGCGAGATGAAGGCGCCTCAAGCGCCGGAGGCGCAGCGCCGAATCTCGCTTCAGCGCAGCGCGGGAGCAAGGGTCAGACGACGATGCGCATGGGGAGGCCGAGGGCGTCGACCTCGTCGCCGCGGATTTCCGCTTCGCCGCGCAACCAACGGGCGCCGGTCCAGGCGCAGGCGACGGCGTCGAGGCAGTCGTCGGGGCGGGCCCGGCCGGGGAGCGGCGCGGGCAGGGTGAGATCGGGCAGCCAGGTACGCAGGAGCTCGAGGCGGGCGAGGCGACCGGCGAGCGTGCGCTTGGGCGGAAGGGCGACCCCGCCGAGCCGGCGCAGCGACACCTCGGGGTGGACCTCGATGACCGGGAGGTCGGGGGTGGTGCGCAGCAGGGCATCGACCTCGGCGACCTTGTCAAGGATGAAGAACGTCTGGATGCTCACGCCGACCGACCCGGCGGCACGCGACAGCCGGGTCGCGTCGGCCTGGGTCGAGGCCTGCAACACCACCCGGGGCGGGACGAAGAACACCGAGGACCGCTGGGGCCCCAGGAGCTGCCTGGCCTCCAGGTCGGCCAGCCGGCGTTGCGGCCCGGACGGCAGGCCGATCGGGATGTCGACAGCGACCACGTCGGCACTGAGCGCCAGCATCGACGCGAAGTCTCCGGTGTGCCAGGTGGTCCGGTGGCCCTCGACCAGGACGCCGACCCAGCCGCCGGGGCAGCCGTCCACCCCGAGCACCCGTCCGGTCATCCCTGGATGCTGCCCTGCCGACGGCGGCACTTGGCAGACTGGTGGCATGCGCGTCCACCTGGGTTCCGACCACGCCGGCTTCGAGCTCAAGCAGCGCCTCGTCGAGCGGCTGACCGAACTCGGGCACGAGCCGGTCGACCACGGCCCGAAGGAGTACGACGCCGTCGACGACTACCCGCCGTTCGTGCTCCGCGCGGCCGAAGGCGTCGCCGGTGACCCGGGCAGCCTCGGCATCGTCCTAGGCGGTTCCGGCAACGGCGAGGCCATCGCCGCCAACAAGGTCATCGGCGTGCGCTGCGCCCTCGCGCACAGCGTCGAGACCGCCACGCTCGGCCGCGAGCACAACGACGCCAACGTCATCAGCGTCGGCGCCCGGATGCACGACGAGGCGAGCGCCCTGACACTGGTGGAGGCCTTCCTCGCCACCCCGTACAGCGGCGAGGAGCGGCACACCCGCCGGATCGAGATGCTCTCGTCGTACGAGACGACGCGACGGCTCCCGCCCCTTCCCTAGGAGACGCCCGTGCCCGAGGGGCACACGATCCACCGGCTCGCCCGGGACCACCGGCGGCTGCTCGTCGGCCGGCCCGTGCAGGTGCAGAGCCCGCAGGGCAGGTTCAGCGCGGGCGCTGCCCTGGTCGACGGCCGAGCGGTCACCCGGATCGAGCCTTATGGCAAGCACCTCTGGTACCGCTTCGACGGCGGCCAGCTGTTGCACGTCCACCTCGGGCTCTACGGCAAGTGGGCGGTCGGACCGCTGCCTGCGCCCGAGCCGCGCGGGGCACTGCGGGTGCGGATGACGACCGACGAGGCCTACCTCGACCTGCGCGGGCCGACCCACTGCGACCTGGTGACCCCGGCCGAGCGCAAGGCCGTGCTCGCCCGGCTCGGCCCCGACCCCCTGCGCTCGGAGGCGAACGGCGACCTGGCCTGGGACCGCATCAGCCGGAGCAGGACCGCAGTCGGCGCCCTGCTCATGAACCAGGAGGTCCTGGCCGGCATCGGCAACGTCTACCGCGCCGAGGTGCTCTTCCGCTCTGGCGTCTCGCCGTTTCTTCCCGGTCGCGACCTGGCCTACGCCGACTGGCAGGCAATGTGGGCCGACACCGTGACGCTGATGAGAGCGGGGGTCCGGGCCGGGCGGATCGTCACGACCGAGCGCGCGGACCGCGACCGGCGCACCGGTCCGGCGCGACGCGAGGACGCGCACTACGTCTACCGGCGCAACGGCCTGCCCTGCCGGCGCTGCGGCACCGAGGTGCGCACGCAGGTGATGGTCGCCCGCAACCTCTTCTGGTGCCCGACCTGCCAGGTCTAGAACACCAGCGGGCAGTACGGCGCAGGGCCGGGCCAGCCGAACGCGATCGAGGCCGCGGCGAGGGAACCGGCGGTCACCTCGGTGACGCGACCGGCCGCCGCCCGGGACACGAGGGTGGTTCCGCCCAGGTAGGCCGCACCGAGGTCGGCGACCTGCACGACCAGGTCTGCGGGGTCCGACGTCGAGACGCAGGTCGCGCCGTCCGGCCCGCCGGTCAGTCGCACGCGCCCGTCGTTCCACGGGCAGAAGGTGTCGCCGACCTCGAGGACCAGGTCGATCGGCACGGCATAGCTGCGCGCGGCCAAGGCGGCGGACACGTCGACCAGACGGACCCAGAGGTTGTCGGTCACGGTGGCCTGCGCCCGCCGCGGATCGGACAGCAGCTGCAGCAGCGCGTCGTCGGGCGCCAGGCCACAGACGACCTCGGCCATCAGGTCCAGGTCGAGCAGGTAGCGCCACAGCCGGGCCGTCACCTCGGGGGACGCGGCAGCCAGCTCGCGCACCCGCACCTTTCCCTTGGGGCCGCCGTCGCCCCAGTCGCCGGTGGTGCTGTAGAGGGCGTAGCCGTCGACGCCGTACCGCCCACGGCTGACGACGCACAGCAGTGGACTGGCGCCCTTGCGCCGGTGCTCGGGGTCGTAGAGCCGGTAGTCCCACCAGGCCGACGCCCGGGAGTAGTAGCCGGGTCGGCGGGTCCGTGCGTGCTCGTACGCCGGCGCGAGCTCGGCCTCCGACGGCGCGGTCAGCTCCAAGCCGCCGGTCTGGACCGGCAGCGAGAACGCCGCGCGGGACGGGACGGTCGCCTGCAGGCCCCACGACGCCGGGCCGTAGCCGAAGCGCTGGTAGATCGCGCCCTCGCTGGCCCACAGGGCTGCGACCGGCTCTCCCGCGGCGTGCAGATCGTCCAGCTGACGGCGCATCAGCGACGAGGCGATGCCCTGGCGATGGTGGGTCGGCGCCACGCCGACCCAGGTGACCCCGGCGACCGGCCGGGGGCCGCCGGGCACCGTCATCTCGAGGGCGAAGCTGCCGCACGTGCCGACCAGCTGCGTCCCGTCGTAGGCGCCGTAGAAGCGGTCCGGCTCGCACAGCGCGATCTCGATCGCCTCGTCGTCCGGGTGGCTCGCGCCGCCGAACGCGAGCTCGAGCAGCTGCAGGCCCGGGGACAGCTCGGCGGGTTGCAGGGGGCGGATCTCGGCGGTCATGCCGGCATTGTGGTCCCCAGGGGCCGCGCGGACACCTGCTTTACGCCCGGCCAGTAACGTCGGGAGGACCATGGACCCCTCCCGAACCGGCGTGCGTCGGCTGCTGCAGGCGGTCCCTGACGGGCTCGCCCGGGCCCGCCGGGACCCGCCGCCCGAGGGCGTGAGCCTGGCCGCCCTCATCGCTGCGGCGATCGCGCTGTGCGTCTTGGGCATCACGGCCGCGGCGTCGCTGGTCCCGCCGGTCATCCAGACCCTCCCGCTGCTGGCCGGCGGCGTGCTCCTGCGTCGCCAGTCGATGCGTCGTCTCGTCCTCGTCGTGGGCGTCTGCCTGGTCACCAGCGTCATCGCCCTCGGCCTCATCGTCGTCCGACCCGGTGCGCTGCTGGTGGTCGTCGTGACGTCGCTGGTGGGCCTGGAGTTCGCCCGCTCCCGCGAGGAGACCGGCCTGGGCGGGCTGCGCGGCGACACCGTGCTTGTCGGGCTGCGTCGCAGGCTCGAGCTGCAGACCGAGCTGCCCGCGCTCGCGCACCCCTGGCGAGCCGAGAGCGTGCTGCGGCCAGCAGGCGATGCGCCGTTCGCCGGCGACTTCCTCGTCAGCGCCTCCGCCGAGGACGGGCGGCGGTTGGACGTTGCCCTGGTCGATGTCTCCGGCAAGGGCGTCGAGGCCGGTACCCGCTCGCTGCTGCTGTCGGGCGCGCTCGGCGGGTTGCTGGGCGCGCTGCCGCCCGAGGACTTCCTCGCACACGCCAACAGCTATCTGATCGCGCAGGAGTGGGAGGAGGGCTTCGCCACGGCCTGCCACCTGTCACTTGACCTGAAGACCGGCGCCTACGCCATCGACAGCGCCGGTCACCCGCCCGCTGCCCACTTCGATGCCGGGAGCGGCAAGTGGTCACTCCTCGAGACCTCCGGGCCTGCCCTGGGTCTGCTTCCCGACATGTCGTACGACGTCGACCGCGGCGTCATGCGGCCGGGAGACGCGCTGCTGCTCTACACCGACGGCCTCGTCGAGGTCCCGGGCCGTGACCTGTGGCTCGGCATCGACAAGCTGCTCGGTGTGGCCGACCACCTCATCACCGCGGGGTTCGCGGGTGGCGGTGAGCTGCTCGTCGCGCGTGCCGCGCCGGATGCCTCCGACGACCGTGGTCTGGTCCTGCTCTGGCGCGAGGCCTAGCAACTCAACCGGGCGACGGGGGTGCGCTCCGGCGCCAGGACGACGACGTCGTCGCGCAAGGCCATCAGCAGGCGGAGGTAGTCGCTGCGGTCGACCTGCACCTGCCCGAGGCTGGCCAGGTGCTCGGTCGGCTGCTGGGTGTCGATGACCTTCCCCCCGGCCTGGCGCAACCGGTCGCAGAGCTCGACCAGAGCGACCTTGGAGGCGTCGCTGCGCCGGTGGAACATCGACTCACCGCTGAACACCGAGCCGGTGAGGACGCCGTACAGGCCCCCGACCAGGTCGTCGGAGTCCCAGACCTCGACGGAGTGGGCGACACCTGCGCGATGCAGCGCGCGGTAGCCCTCCTGCATCCGGTCGGTGATCCAGGTGCCCTCCGTGCGCTCGGCGCAGCCGGCGACCACGTCGTCGAAAGCGGCGTCGACGGTGGCCGTCCAGCCGCTGCGGCGCAAGGTCTGGCGCAGGGAGCGGCTGACGATCAGGTCATCCGGGAGCAACAGGGCGCGCGGCTGCGGTGAGCACCAGGGCACCGGGCCGTCGTCGCCCTCGAGCAGCGGCACCTCCCCGGTGCGGATCAGCCGACGGGCCTGGCGTTCCAGGGACCGCTCGTGCGGGCCCGTCGAGGGCCAGGGAAAGCAGCCCGCCCGGTAGGCCGCGACCAGCGTGGCCGGATCCAGGGTCCCTCCGAGCGCGACGAGCGCGCGGGGGGCTCCGGCGACGTCGAGCCCGTCGAAGAAGGCTGGGGGCTCGGACACGCCTTCACGCTAGAGGCGCGCGTAGGGTCGGGCGAACAGGGCATCACGGTGATCGCAAGGTGTCCCCGTCGAGCAGAGGGCGGTGCGCGTGGCCACCAGCGATCCCGCCGATCACTCGCGCAGGCTCGAGGCGCTGGTGCACGCTGACCCCGACTTCATCGCCCTGGCCGGGATCGACGGCCGGATCGAGTTCGTCAACCAGGCCGGGCGCGACCTGGTCGGTTTCGACGGGGCCGATGTCACCGCCTACACGATCGCCGACTTCCTCACCGAGCACGGCCACGCCCTGAGCCTGATGGAGGAGCGACCCTCGGTCATCGACACCGGTAGGTGGACCGGGGTGGGCGAGATGCGCGACTGGCGGGGTGGCCCGCCCATCCCGGTCGAGGTCACCTCGTTCCTCGTCAGCGACATCGCGACAGGGGAGCCGCTGGCCCTGGCCACCATCCGGCGGGACCTGCGACCAGCGCTCACCGCTGGCGCCGAGGTGGAGCAGGCGCGAGCGGCGCTCGTCGCCAGCGAGCAGCGGTCCCGGTCGCTACTGCTGCACATGAGCGACCTGTTGCTCGTCCTGGGCATGGACGGCCAGCTCGCCTACGCGAGCCCCTCGGCCGGCCGTGAGCTCGGCTACCCCGAAGGCACGTTCGTCGGCAAGGACGTGCTCCAGCTGGTGCATCCCGACGACTTGGCCTCCGTGGAGGCGGCGATCGCGCGGCTCGCGGCCGAACCCGAGCGTCCGGTGGTGCTGGAGGTTCGGCTGCGCAGCGCGACAGGGGATTACCGCCACTACGAGGCCGTCACCAACAGCGTCTCCGATGACGACGCAGTGGCGGGCATCCTTGTCGTGGGCCGGGACGTCACCGATCGACACCGCTCCGACCAGGCCCGGCTCAGCGAGGCCTCGGTGCTTGAGCTCATCGCCACCGAGGCCCCGGTCGGGCGCGTCCTCGACGCCGTGGCCCAGTCCGTCGAGAAGCAGCTCGACGGGACGCGCTGCACGGTGTTGCTCGCCGGGGTCTCCGAGCGTGGTCCGGTGTTCGAGCACGGCGCCGCGCCCAGCATGCCGCCGCTGTACCGCGAGGTGCTCGAGGGGCAGCTCATCGCGGGCCATCCGTCACCCTGCGGGCTGGCTGCGGCGGGCGACGTCCCCGTGCTCAGCGAGGACCTGCTCGACGACGATCGGTTCGTGGCTCTGCGCGAGCTCGCCCAGCAGTGCGACGTGCGCGCTGCCTGGTCATTCCCGGTGCACTCGCCCACCAGCAATGCCTTCCTCGGCACCTTCGCGCTGTACCGGAAGACCCCCGGCCTTCCGGACGAGGAGACGATGTCCGTCGTACGCCGGGCCAGTCGGCTTGTGGGCATCACCCTCGACCGCCAGCAGCTGCTGTCGCGGCTGGCGCACCAGGCCGAGCACGACGGCCTCACCGGACTGCCCAACCGGTCCGCGATGCTCTCGCTGCTCTCGCGTGCGTTGCGCCCGGGGCTCGCCGTCGGGGGCACTCCGGTGGTGCTCTACCTCGACCTCGACCGGCTCAAGGTCGTCAACGATTCGCTGGGTCACGAGGTAGGCGACGAGCTGCTCGTGCGGGTGGCGCGGCACCTGAGCGAGGTCATCCCCGAGTCGGCGACGGTCGGTCGCTTCGGCGGTGACGAGTTCGTCGTGCTGCTCGGTGCCGACGTCGACGTCACCGCGGTCACCGAACGGGTCCTCGCGGCCGTTGCCACACCCGTTCAGCTGGCTGGTCGGACGATCACTCCCGCCGCCAGCGCGGGAGTCGTCTACGCCGCTCCGGGTCAGAACGCTGTCGACGTGCTGCGCGACGCCGACATCGCGATGTACCGCTCCAAGCACAGCGGTGGGTCGGGCTACACCGTCTACACCGAGGACATGGGACGGCGCGCCTTCGACCGCCTTGACCTGGAGAGCCAGATCCGGCACGGCATCGGCAACGACGAGTTCCGTGTCCACTACCAACCGGTTGTCGACCTGACGCGGGCCGACGCCCTCGTCGGGTTCGAGGCCCTGGTGCGTTGGCAGCACCCGCGCCGCGGGTTGCTCGCCCCGGTCGCGTTCATCGACCTGGCCGAGGAGACCGGGTTGATCGTCAACCTGGGCGAGTGGGTGCTGCACCAGGTCGTGTCTGACGTACGTCGATGGTCGCGGGAGCAGCCGGGCTTTGCCGGGTCGTTGTCGGTCAACGTCGCCGCCCGCCAGCTCGGCTCGGACGCCCTGGTCGGCGTGGTCGGCGACGCCATCGCGGCGATGGATCCTTGGTCGCTGTCGCTCGAGCTGACCGAGTCGACGGTGATGGGGGACACGGAGGCCTCCCGCAGCCGGATCGAGCAGCTCGCCGACACCGGTGCACGGCTGGCCATCGACGACTTCGGCACTGGGTTCTCCTCGCTCAGCTATCTCGCCCGGCTGCCCGTGCACGTGCTCAAGATCGACCGCAGCTTCGTCAACGAGCTGGGCAGTCCCGGCGCCGACGCGGTGGCCACGGCGGTCGTCAACCTGGCCCATGGTCTGCAGCTCGACGTCGTCGCCGAGGGCATCGAGACCGGCGACCAGCACAGCGCACTGGTGGCCATGGGCTGCCTCTACGGTCAGGGCTACCTGATGGGGCGTCCGCTCGTGGACGCCGACGCGGTGTCGCGGATCGCCGGCGCCAGTGCGGACCAGCGCCCCGGCGCCTCCGGCGCACTGACCTGAACCGCCCACCAAGACGGGACTTTCGGCTCTGTCTTCGCGCACCCGTGCGGATCTACGGTTTGCACGAGTCCGTAAGACCAGCAGGCCCGTCCCGCTGACACCGGACCCGTACTGACGCCGGCTTGCGGGGGCTTCCCGCAGGCCGAGCCAGCTCGTCCCTAGGTCGACCTCGGAGGTCGCCATGAACACCCCTCGCCGCTCCCTGCTAGCCAGCTCCGTTCTGATTGTCGCGATGGCTCTCGTCGTCGGCGCCGGTCCGGTCGCCGCCGAGCCCCCGGCCGGGACGTTCGGGTCGCACGTGTCGGCGTGCGCGCAGATGCCGGATCACTTCACCGGCCAGCACAACCCCAGCCACCACCGCTCCCCAGGCGCCACGCACGCCATGACCGGCCTGCACTGCTGATCAAGCAGGACAGCGGTCGAGGAGGACCATGAACGCCACTGAGATCACCGTCGTCATCGGCGGTATCGCCGTCATTGCCGCGCTCGCTTGGTACTTCTTCGCGCCACGCAAAGCCGTCGGAGCGCACCTTGAAGGGGTCCGGCAGGTCGTCGACATCACCGTCCGCGGCGGCTACTCGCCCAACCTCGTGCGCATTGAGGCCGGCAAGCCGGTGCGTCTGCGGTTCGACCGGCAGGAGAACAGCGACTGCTCGGCCCGGGTGGTGTTCCCCGACCTGCGCAAGAGCGCCTCGCTCGCCGCGTTCGGCACCACCACGCTCGACCTCGAGATCACCGAACCCGGCGAGTACTCCTGGGCGTGCGGCATGAACATGCTGCACGGCACCCTCATCGCCGAGGCGCCACAAGGGGCGGGGGCCGCCGCCCCGGAGACGTCGTACGACGAACGCGAGACCGCCCGCGTCGAGAGCGAGCTTCGCGTCGCACCTGGTAGCGCCGACACCGAGGACGCCGAGGCGGCTGACCGCAGGGCCGAGGTCCGCGACCTGAAGATCCGGGTGGGGATCGGGGCGCTGCTCACCGCGCCGGTCCTGTACGCGTCGATGGTCAGCGGGTTCATCGGCGAGCAGTACGTCCCGGACCTGCTCGAGAGCCGCTGGGTGCAGTTGGTCCTGACGCTGCCGGTGTTCCTGTGGATCGGCTGGCCCATCCACTCCACCGGTTGGCGCGCACTGCGCAACCGCAGCGCCGAGATGAACAGCCTGATCGCCCTCGGAACCCTCGCCGCCTTCGCCTACAGCCTGGTCGCGACCGTCGCCCCGAGCGTCCTGCCCGAGGGCGTGCGGGAGGTCTACTACGAGGTGGTCGCGTTTATCGTCACCGTCATCCTGCTCGGACGGCTCGTCGAAGCCAGAGCCCGCGCCGGAACCGGCGACGCGATCCGCGCCCTGGTCGGCCTCGTCCCTGCGACAGCACGCGTCGTGCGTGCCGGTCTCGAGGTCGAGATCCCGCTCGGCGACGTACGGGTCGGCGACCAGGTCAAGGTCAAGCCCGGCGAGAAGATCCCCGTCGACGGCGAGCTGATCACGGGTTCGTCGAACGTCGACGAGTCGATGGTCACCGGGGAGAGCGTCCCCGTCGCCAAGGCCACCGGTGACGAGCTGATCGGCGCAACGGTCAACCAGACCGGCGCGTTCACCATGCGCGCCACCCGCGTGGGCGCCGACACGGCCCTCGCGCAGATCATCAAGCTCGTCCAAGAGGCCCAGACGTCGAAAGCGCCGATCCAGCGGGTCGTCGACGCGGTCGCCAGCTACTTCGTCCCGGCCGTGCTGTTCCTGGCCGTCGGCACGTTCGTCACGTGGTTCGTCCTCGGCCCGGAGCTCCCGCTCGCCGTCGTCGCGACCGTCAGCGTCCTGATCATCGCCTGCCCGTGCGCGCTCGGACTCGCCACCCCGCTGTCCATCATGGTCGCGACCGGCAAGGGTGCGCAGTCCGGCGTCCTGGTCAAGAGCGCCGAGGCG
>JANPHZ010000045.1:0-13679 GCA_031424715.1 Frankiaceae bacterium | reverse complement strand
GCTGCTGCACCGCCAAGGGATGCAGTCGGCCCCCTGCCTTCTGCGACGTCCACCACCTGCTCGCCCGCGCCGACGGTGGCAGCACCGACGTCCACAACCTGGTCCTGCTCTGCCGAAGGCACCACACCGCCTGGCACCGCGGAAGGATCAGCCACCAAGACCTGCGAATCCCCTGGGTGAGGCCTGGGGAGCCCGCCACCGGCCGAGGGTCCCCCTCGCGCGAGTGACCGCACAAAGTGTGTTGACCGATTCCCGCGAGCCGGTCAGGATCACCGCACGGCGACCGCCATCGCCCAGCCTGGAGCTCCTCCCACCGGGAGTTACGTACGGCGAAGGGGACCGACCCCGGGCGGGCTGCTCGTCGTGTCGCAGTGCCGGTGGGGGCGTCTGCGGCAACAGTGACGGGTAGTTCCTCGATGACGCGCGATCGCAACTTCGCTCGACTCGTCCGGGCGCGCATGCGCCTGACGGGCGAGCGTTACACGACGGCGCGCGCCGTCCTCGCTGCCACCGTCACCACGCGGCCGTTGCCGCGCGACGTCGAAAGGCATCACGATGTCCCGCAACCCCTGTACCAAGGTCACACCATGAACGGCCCCGAGCGCGTAGCCAACGCTCTCTACGAGGCCCTCAACGCCGACGATCTCGCTGCCGTGCAAGACCTCTTGGCGAAGGAAGCAACGGGCCAGGTCAGCGACCTCGTGAGCGCGACCCCCGAGCTGCGCGGTGCCGAGGCCCTGCTCGAGCACTTCCGACGGAGGCGAGCGCTCGGCGAAGGCAGTTATCGGATCGACAGCTGGGAGTTCCAGGATCACCCGGCACCAGAGCGGTTTGCGATGGTGATGGTGCGCCACTCGGCGGTGTTCGGCGGTGACCGCCTGTCGACTGAGGCGCTGCACGTCTTTCGGGTCGAGGACGACCGAGTCGCCCTGTTCGCCGCCAGCCTCCCGTCCGGTGACATCGACGGGCGTTGGTTGGCCCTCGTCGCCTGAGGACCACGAGCGCGGGCACGGTTGTGCGGGTTGCGCTCTGGTGTCCGGTCTGGGCGAATTCGGGTATTGCGGGGTACTACCGCGAGTGCTAGGACTGGCCACATGCGCCGACGCGTCGCAGTCTGGCTCCTGCCGCTGACCGCGGCAGCTCTCGCCCTGCCCGCCTCCGCCGCAGATGAGTCTGGCGGTTCCTACCGTGTCCGGGTCATGCCCGACCCGACGATCGACAGGTCGCCCTTTGGCGGTTGCGGCGTCAATGGATGGGTGGGGGTGGATGTCGGCGAGTTTGCCAAGACCATCACGGTCCCCGCTGGCCGCACGCTGTCGGTGCAGCTCACCCCTGATGCTCAGGTCTTCGCCGGCGATGAGGGCATGGTCTGGCGCCTGCGGCTCGCGGTCGCCGGGCGCCAGGTGGCCCGCAGCTCGGGGGCGGCTTGGCGCACGGAGGTCCAGTACCGCGCGAGCAAGAGCGAGAGCGTCCGGGTCTCGGCATGCAACCGCACCGGATTCCCCGATGCGACAGTCACCTACGCCATTCGGTGACAGCGGTCCGCACGGGACGTGGTCTGCTTGCCTCTCCACGCTGTGGCGGAGGACGACATGCTCACCTGGGTGACCGACGGCGGACTTGAGACCGATCTGCTGTTCCACCACGGGCTCGACCTGCCCGAGTTCGCGGCGTTCCCCTTGGTGACCAGCGACCCGGAGGTGCTCCGGGGCTACTACGCCGGATACGTCGACGTCGCGGCGCGCGCTGGGGCCGGGCTGGTGCTCGAGACGCCCACCTGGCGGGCCAACCCCGACTGGGCGGCCAAGCTCGGCTACGACGGCCCGGCGCTGCGGCAGGCCAACCTCGCCGCCGTACAGCTGGTGCGAGGGGTCGCCGCAGCAACGCCGACGGACGTGCCGACCCGGATCAGCGGAGTGGTCGGACCGCGCGGCGACGGCTACGTCGCCGCCGGAACCCAGGCCGACGAGGCAGCGATCTACCACGCACCGCAGGTCGAGGCCTTTGCCGAAGCAGGGGTGGACGTCGTGCACGCCATGACGCTGACCGGGCCGGCGGAGGCGATCGGGATCGTGCGCGCCGCCCGAGCGGCCGGCGTCGCCGTCGGCATCTCCTTCACCGTCGAGACCGATGGCCGCCTGCCGGACGGCACGCCCCTGGGCGAGGCGATCGCGCAGGTCGACGCGGCGGCCGCCCCGGACTGGTACGGCGTCAACTGCGCGCACCCGACGCACGTCCTGCCGGCCCTCGACGGCGGCCCGTGGCAGGAGCGGATCGCCGTGTTCCGCCCCAACGCCTCGACGCTGACACACGAGGAGCTCGACGCAATGGAGGTCCTCGACGAGGGCGATCGCGAGCTGCTGCGCACCTCGACCGATGAGCTGCTCCGCGCGTTGCCCTCGATCACCACGCTGGGCGGCTGCTGCGGCACGGACGCGACGCACATCGCCGCTCTGTGGAGCCAGCGCTAGCCGCTCAGGAAGGCGAGCACGGTCGCGAACCGCGACTACAGGTCGGGCACAGATGGGTCGATACCGGCGCAAAGACGCTTCGGGGGGAGGCCTGTGTCCAGCACGTCGGTTCGCAGCAGTGACCAGCGCCGCCGGATGACACGCGCGGCCAGCGGTTTCGGCTGGGCGGGCATCGCGCTCAGCGTGGGCAGCGCGCTGGTGCTGCACGGCGCCGGTCAGGTCGAGCTCGACCTGACTGCTGTCGCCCTCTGGTCTGTGGCCAACGTCGTCAACATGGCCCTGGTCAGCCTGCTGCCTCGGCTGCTCGCGGCCATCCCGGGACTGCAGTCACAGGTTCGGTTCATCGCCGAGCTGCTCTACGTCACCAACCTGGTCGTGCAGGCGGGGCTCGTCTCAGTCGGCGGCGGACTCGACGGCGCCGTCTGGATCGCCTTCCTCCCGACCGTCCTCTATGCCGCCCTGAACGCCGGTCGCGGCGAGGCGCTGTTCTGGAGCCTCGCGGCCTCGACCGCACTGGTGCTCGCCGCCGCCATCTCGCACACCCTCGACGCCGCGCACGCACCGGTCCTGCTCGTCGCCGTCCTGCTCTTCCCGGCCCTCGCGGCCTACCTCGGCGCGCTGTCGCAGGCGCTGTGGGGCATGCGCCGCCAGGCCAGGAGCGAGAAGGACGCCCTGACCGCGAGCGTGCAGGATCTGTCGCAGTCGATGGCTCTCACGGCGAGCGGCGACCTGGCCGTCGACGTCAGCACCCAGCTCGACGACCCGCAAGTCGGACAGCTCGCCGTCGCCTTCGAAGACACTTTGCGCAACCTGCGCGACCTCGTCGGGCAGGTGCGTTCCGGCGGGGAGCAGATCGCCACGAGTGCGGGCGAGCTGCTGTCCACGGCGCAGGAGCACGCGACGAGCGCGACCCAGCAGTCCAGCGCGGTGAGTGAGACCACGAGCACCATCGAGGAACTGGCGGCCACCGCCGCACAGATCGCCGAGACCAGCCAGGCCGTTGCCCGCTACGCCGCCGAGACGCTGCGCTACGCCGAGGACGGCAAGGCCGCCGTCGGCGCCAGCGTCGCCTCGATGGACGCGATCGCCGGGCGGGTCGACGCAATGTCGGTCCAGGCCCTGGCCCTCGGCCACAAGAGCCAGGAGATCGGCCGCATCCTCGGCGTCATCGACGACCTCGCCGATCAGACCAACCTGCTCGCCCTCAACGCCGCGATCGAGGCAGCCCGCGCCGGTGAGCACGGCCGCGGCTTCGCCGTCGTCGCGTCCGAGGTGCGCAAGCTCGCCGAGCGCTCGCAGGAGTCGGCGAGTCAGATCCAGCAGATCGTCGGGGAGATCCAGGCCGACACCAGCTCGGCGATCATCGCGTCGGAGCAGACGGCCGAAGAGGTCCGCGTCGGGACCGATCGGGCTCGCGGGGTCGTCGACGCACTCGAGCGCATCAGCGGCATGGTCGACGAGACCACGACGGCCGCCAAGGAGATCAGCATCGCCACCCAGCAGCAGCGGTCGG
This sequence comes from Frankiaceae bacterium, assembly GCA_031424715.1. Lineage (GTDB taxonomy): Bacteria > Actinomycetota > Actinomycetes > Mycobacteriales > SCTD01 > RYN-124. The sequence goes on along the minus strand of JANPHZ010000045.1, from coordinate 9,695 downwards.
CGTCCGACCAGGTCGTGGCCGCCATGGCGCAGGTATCGGACGTGTCCCGGCAGTACGCCGTCGGCTCCCGTCAGTCCGCCGCCGCCGCGGCCGAGCTCAACGTGCTGGCCGCGCAACTGCGCGAGGCCATCGCTGAGTTCCGCACCGGCGAGCGAGTGGTGGTGCCCACCCAGCCGGTAGGGCGCCAGATCCCAGCGCCCGTGCGGGAGCGCGCGAGCGCCATCCACTGAGCAGCGGGCCCGCCGGTCAGTCGCTGGCTGGCGGACCTTCCAGCGTCGACAGGATGCGCTGCAGGTCCTCGGTCCCGGCGAACTCGATGACGAGGCGCCCCCGGCCGCGCGCGTTGGCGTCGACCTTGACCCGCGTCTCGAAGCGGTCGGCGAGGCGCTGCGCGACGGCGGTGTACTCCGCCGGCAGGTCCCGCTTGCGCCGCGCCTTGGGCGCCGACTCCTCGCCGTTGACGTGGACCGCGACCGCCTCTTCGACGGCGCGCACCGACATGCCCTCGGCGACGACCCGCTCGGCCATCCGCTCCTGCGCCTGCGCCGAGTCCAGGCCGAGGATCGCCCTCGCGTGCCCGGCCGACAGCACGCCCGCCGCGACCCGGCGCTGCACCGGGGCGGGCAGCGAGAGCAGCCGTAGCGTGTTGGTGATCGTCGAGCGCGACCGACCGATCCGGCCGGCCAGCTCCTCGTGCGTCGCCCCGAAGTCCTCGAGCAGCTGGGCGTACGCCGCCGCCTCCTCCAGCGGGTTCAGCTGCTGGCGGTGCAGGTTCTCCAGCAGCGCGTCGCGCAGCATCACGTCGTCGGCGGTCTCCCGCACGATCGCCGGGATCCGCACGAGGCCGGCTTCCTTGGAGGCGCGCAACCGCCGCTCGCCCATCACCAGCTCGTAGGACTCGGGCCCGGTCTGGCGTACGACGATGGGCTGGAGCAGCCCGACCTCGCGGATCGAGGTGACCAGCTCGGCGAGCGCCTCCTCGTCGAAATGCGTGCGCGGCTGCACGGCGTTGGGCGCGATGGCGTCGACCGGGATCTCGGCGAAGCGCGCGCCGGCCACCGCGGTGTCGGCGACCTGCGGCGAAGACGGGATCAGGGCGCCGAGGCCGCGGCCCAGACCACCCACGCGAGGCGAGGTCATCGGGCCGCCACCGCAGCACTGCCACTGCGCAGCGCGATCTCCCGCGCGGCCTCGAGGTAGGCGACCGCGCCCCGCGAGCCCGGGTCGTAGGTGACGACCGACTGGCCATAGCCCGGCGCCTCGGACACCCGCACGCTGCGCGGGATCATCGTCTCCAGCACGGTGTCACCGAAGTGGGTGCGCACCTCGTCGGCGACCTGGTCGGCGAGACGGGTGCGGGCGTCGTACATCGTCAGCAGGATCGTCGAGACCGCGATGTGCGGGTTGAGGTTGGCCTTGACCAGCTCGATCGTCTTGAGCAGCTGGCCCAGTCCCTCCAGCGCGTAGTACTCGCACTGGATCGGGATGAGCACCTCCTCGGTCGCCACCATCGCGTTGAGGGTCAGCAGGCCGAGTGAGGGCGGGCAGTCGATGAAGACGTAGTCGACGCGGTGGGTGTCGCAGTAGGCCGCGATGGCCCGCTGCAGCCGCGACTCGCGCGCCACCATGCTGACCAGCTCGATCTCCGCGCCCGCCAGGTCGATCGTCGCGGGGACGCAGCTCAGCCGCGGGATCCCGACTGCCGGCTGCACGACGTCGGCGAGCGGCACGTTGTCGAGCAGCACGTCGTAGATGCTGCGCACACCAGCCTGGTGGTCCACGCCCATCCCGGTCGAGGCGTTGCCCTGGGGGTCGAGGTCGATGACCAGGACGTCGTTGCCGTGCAGCGCCAGCGCTGCCGCCAGGTTGACGGTCGAGGTGGTCTTGCCGACGCCGCCCTTCTGGTTGGCGACGGTGAGGATGCGGCGGCGCTCAGGCCGCGGGAAGTCCTGCGATCCGGTCGGGTTCAGCACCCGTACGGCGGCCATCGCCGCCATCGCGATCGGGGTGTCCTCGGGCTGCAGGGCAGCCCGGAGTCGCTCAGCCGGCTGCGTCATCGCGGCGGGGCTCGAGGTCGGCTCGGGAGCGACCGGCGCGACAGGCGCGACAGGCCGGTAGTCCGGCTGGCTGCCCGGCCACCCGAGCGGGGCAGCGTCGGGCGCGGGACCGGTGGGCTCGGGCCACCCGACGTCGCTCATCGCCGGCCCCGCTCGCGGGTGCCACGGGTCAGGACCACGACACGGGCCTCCGTCCTGCGCTCGGGTGTACCGACGGTCACGACCTCGGCCTCGGTCACCCCAGCATGGCGCAACCCGGGACGGGCTGCGGCCAGCTCGGCCTCGGCCCGGTCGCCCTTGAGCGCCAGCAACCGTCCACCCGGGGTGAGCAGCGGCAGCGACCAGCGGATCAGCTTGTCCAGCGGCGCGACCGCACGGGCGGTCACGGCGTCGTACGCGATCTTCTTGCCCATCTCCTCGGCCCGCCCGCGGTGGACCGTCACATGGGTGAGCCCCAGCTCGGCGACCGCTTCGGTCAGGAACGTCGCGCGGCGCAGCAGCGGCTCGACCAGGGTGAGCCGCAGGTCCGGGCGCACCACCGCGAGCACCAGGCCGGGCAGCCCCGCGCCCGAACCCAGGTCCATCACGGACTCGTCCGGCGCGAGCAGCTCGGCCAGCCCGGCGCAGTTGAGCAGGTGCCGGTCCCACAGCCGCGGCGCCTCGCGCGGACCGATCAGCCCGCGCTCGACGCCCGCGCCGGCGAGCAGCACGGCGTAGCGGGTGGCGAGGTCGAGCCGGTCGCCGAACACCTCGACGGCGTACGGCGGGGGGACGGCCGGATCAGCCGACTCCACCGACTCGGCGGGGCTCGCCCCGGGCAGGGTCGTCATCAAGCCGGAAGGACGACCACGCGGCGCTCGGGCTCGACGCCCTCGGACTCGCTGACCACCCCGTCGACCGTCGCGACCGCGTCGTGCACGATCTTGCGCTCGAACGGCGTCATCGCCGCGAGCGAGACGGCCTCGCCGGACTCGAGCACCCGCTGGGCGGCGCGGGTCCCGACCTCGGTGAGGTCGGCCTTGCGCTGGGCCCGCCAGCCACCGATGTCGAGCATCAACCGGCTGCGTACGCCGGTCTGCTGCACCACCGCGAGCCGGGTGAGCTCCTGCAGCGCGTCGAGGGTGGCGCCGTTCGGTCCGACGAGCGCGTCGAGGCCCTCGCCGACGATCGCGACGACGGCGCGGTCGCCCTCGACGTCCATGTCGATGTCGCCGTCGACGTCGGCGATGTCGAGCAGTCGCTCGAGGTAGTCGCCGGCGATGTCGCCTTCCTGCACCAGCAGGTCACCGGCCGGGGTCGGGGTTTCGTTCTCGGTCACGCGCAGTCCTTTGTCTCAGGGGTCGTGGGGCTGGTCGGGTGGGCGGGGGTGCCCGTCACCGCCGGCCGCGCTTCTTGCTCTTGTTCTTGCGACTGCCGGCTTGCTTGCGGGCACTGGGCCCACCGGCCTGGGGGCGCGATGCGGTCAGCACGGGCGCGCCGACGCTGCGCGTCGCGGGACTGCCGGGCGCGTCCGGGTCGCTGGGGTCGGCGGGGTCACGAGGGTTCGGGTCCGTGCCGGTTCCACCGGACGCACCGCCGTCAGCCTTGCCCTTGCCGCCACTTCCGCCATTGCCGCCATTGCCGTTCCCGGAGGGACCGCCGCCGGGCTTGCCCTTGCCGTCCTTGCCCGTGGTCCCTCCGGCGGGGCCGCTCCCCATCGGCGGCATCCGGGAGATGACCCAGCGCTGCTGGCCCATCGACCACAGGTTGGTCGTGACCATGTAGAGCAGCACACCGACCGGGAAGATGAAGCCCGAGATGGCGAAGGAGAACGGCAGCACGTAGAGCATGAACTTCTGGATCTGCTGCTGCTGCGGGTCGGTGACCGTGCCGGCCCGGGCCATCATCTGCTTCTGCGTCCAGAAGGTCGACAGGCCCATCAGCACGACCATCGTGAGCGCGACGGACCTGACCACCGTGAGGTTGCCGTCGAGCTGCGCCACCAGATCTGCGCTGCTGTTGAACGCCGCGCCGATCGGAGCACCGAAAACCTTCGCCTGCCCGCCCTCGGCGAGCTGCTCGGCGGTGAGGCCAAACCGCGCGTCCTTGCCGGGCCGGAACTCGTTCATGACGCTGAACAGCGCGAAGAACACCGGCATCTGCAGCAGCAGCGGCAGGCACCCCGAGATCGGGTTGGCGTTGTTGTCCTTGTAGAGCTTCATCAGCTCGGCGTTCATGGTCTCGCGGTCGCCCTTATGCCGCTTCTGCAGCTCCTTGACGAGCGGCGCGAGCTCCTGCGTGCGGCGCTGGCTCTTGATCTGCTTGACGAACAGCGGGAAGAGCAGCAGCCGTACGACGATGACCAGCAGCACGATCGACAGGCCCCACGCCGGGCCACTGCCCGGTGCGAGGAAGGACGACAGCATCGCGTGGATGCCCCGCAGCAGCAGGGCCACCGGAGTGGAGATGAACTCGATGAGGCCGTTCACGAAGTGGCTCCTGGCTGAGGGGACTGCGGGGTCACGGGCGTCGCGCCGTCCATGGTCGCAGAACGGCGCGGGGGCACCGGGTCGTGCCCGCCGGGGTGGAAGGGGTGACAGCGCACCAGTCGCCGTACCGTGAGCGCACCGCCGCGCAGGGCGCCGCGGGAGGTGATGGCGTCCATCGCGTAGGCGCTGCACGAGGGGGCGAACCGGCAGCGCTGCCCGAGCGCGGGCGACACGAAGCGTCGGTAGCCGGCGAGCACGGCGAGCAGGACGCGCGCCACCGGGGAGGGGGTCACCGCTGGGGTCACCGCAGGCCCTCGCGTGGGGCGAGCCGGCCGAGGGCTGCGCCGAGGTCGGCGGCGAGCGCGGCACTGGTGGCCGTGGCCGCAGCCGGTTGGGCCCGGACGACGAGGTGGGTGCCGGCCGGCAGCCAGGTCGTGCTGGGCAGGACGTCGCGCAGCTGGTGTCGCAGCCGCCGGGCGACCCGAGTGCGTACGACGGACCCGCCGACCGCCTTGCTCACGACCAAGCCGGCTCGGACGCAGCCGTCGGCACCGGCAGCCGGAAGCAGGTGCACGGTGAGCAGCGGTCGCGAGGCGCGCCGACCCCGTCGGACGACGGCGGTGAAGTCGACGCGACGGCGCAGTCGGTTGTCGGGCGAGAGCATGGGCCCGTCCTGATCGATTCCTGCTCGATGACGGTGGGCGACACCGGAACCCGGCAGGCCGGGTGCCGACGAAGGGGGCTCAGGCGGAGAGCTCGGTGCGACCCTTGCGGCGGCGGGCGGCCAGGATGGCGCGGCCGGCGCGGGTCTGCATGCGCAGCCGGAAACCGTGGGTCTTCGCCCGGCGGCGATTGTTCGGCTGGAAGGTGCGCTTGCTCACGAGGACTGCTCCCGGCGCCGACCGGGCGCACGTGGGCGCGAGGATCGGCTCGTTGTTGTTGGGTGGAGGGGAAAGGGGTGTGGGGAACTGCGTGGACGGGTCCCTGCGCTGGGCACAGGACCCCACCACGCTACGGGACGCCGCGCGCCAGGGTCAAACCTGCGTCGGTCTCGGCGGGTCGGCCCGTGTCGGCGCCTGCCGGCCCGCAGCACCGGGGCCCCCGCACCCCGCCCCGTGCACCCGCTCTCCCCTACCCCACGTGCGGGCTGTGGACAACTGCTTGCGGGCGGGTGCCGAGGCTGTTAGCGTCGCCGCCTCCGGTCCCTCCCCACCGCTCGCGCACCCTCGAGCGGTCGCACGTCCTGTCGTCAGCTGCTGGCCGTCGCAGCCCTCGCACGGGACGCGCTCGCCGGGCTCTCCACAACCTGTGGACAACCGTGTGGACACTCATGATCACGGGCAGAGCCACCCTGTTTGACCGCCGAGCGCCGAAGGATCCACTGTGAGCGACCCGTACGACGGGACGAACGCCACGTCCACCCTGGCGGACGGGCCTGCCGAAGCTGAGTTGGTGGACGTGACCGACCGCCCCGCGGCGCCGGAACCGCACGAGGTCGTGGCCGCCTTGGGCGCCGTGGGCGCCGTGGGCATCGAGGCCGTCGTGCCACCGGCGGACGAGCTCGAGCAGCTCTGGGCCCAGGCGGTCGACGGGCTGTCCGACACCCAGCTCTCACCGCAGCACCGCGCCTGGGTCGCGCTGACCCGACCGCTGGGGCTGATGGAAGACACCGTCCTGCTGGCGGCGCCGAACGAGTTCGCCAAGGACGTGCTGGACAGCCGGCTGCGCCCCACGATCGCCGACGCGCTGTCGACCGCGTTCGGTCGGGACATCCGGGTGGCGGTGACCGTCCAGCCGGCACCACTAACCGGGCCGACCGAACTGTCCGTGCCGGACCCGGCCACCCGGGAGCAGGGCGCCGCCGGGATCGACCTGCGGGATGCCCCCGCCGACGCCGGGTCGTTCGGTGAGCGCCAGCAGCGCCGCGACGACGACCCGTTCGGCAACGTGCGGGCCCTGCAGGGGACCGGGCGGGACCGACCGGCGCCCGACAGCGACACCGGTCTGCGCCGCGGCGGCGGGCAGCAGCGCACCGTCGAGCCTGCGCGGCTGAACCCGAAATACACCTTCGAGACGTTCGTCATCGGCGCGTCCAACCGGTTCGCGCACGCCGCCGCGGTCGCGGTGGCCGAGGCGCCGGCCAAGGCCTACAACCCGCTGTTCGTCTACGGCGAGAGCGGGCTGGGCAAGACCCACCTGCTGCACGCCAACGGGCACTACGCGCAGAACCTGTTCTCGGGCGCCCGGGTGCGCTACGTGAGCTCGGAGGAGTTCACCAACGACTTCATCAACAGCCTGCGCGACGACAAGGCCCAGGCCTTCCAGCGGCGCTATCGCGACGTCGACGTGCTGCTCGTCGACGACATCCAGTTCCTCGAGAACAAAGAGCGCACGCAGGAGGAGTTCTTCCACACGTTCAACACCCTGCACAACGCCAACAAGCAGATCGTCATCTCCAGCGACCGCCCGCCCAAGCAGCTGTCGACGCTGGAGGACCGGCTGCGGACCCGCTTCGAGTGGGGCCTGATCACCGACGTCCAGCCGCCCGACCTCGAGACCCGCATCGCCATCTTGCGCAAGAAGGCCGCCTCGGACCGGCTCGCGGCGCCGCCGGAGGTCCTGGAGTTCATCGCCAGCAAGATCGCGAGCAACATCCGCGAGCTGGAGGGGGCCCTGATCCGGGTCACCGCCTTCGCCTCGCTCAACCGCCAGCCGGTCGACCTCTCGCTCGCCGAGATCGTGCTCAAGGACCTCATCCCAGCTGAAGGCGGGCCGGAGATCACCGGGGCGACCATCATGGCCGCTACCGCGGAGTACTACTCGCTGACCATGGAGGACCTGTGCGGCTCCTCCCGCAGCCGGGTGCTCGTCACGGCGCGGCAGATCGCGATGTACCTGTGCCGTGAGCTCACCGACCTGTCGTTGCCCAAGATCGGGCAGATGTTCGGCGGCCGCGACCACACCACGGTCATCCACGCCGACCGCAAGATCCGGGGGCAGATGGCCGAGCGGCGCGCGACGTACAACCAGGTCGCCGAGCTCACCCAGCGGATCAAGACCCGGTCGCGCCAGGCGTGAGCCCCGTCGTCACGAAACCTGCAGGGGCTGTGAAACCGCTCACAGGACCAGTGCACAGGTTGGGGACAACCATGTGGACGACCGGCCGATCCGGTGGATTCGCCCAGGGGACGTCCCGGTTGTCCACCGCAGCTGAGCCGATGTCCGGGGTGGCGTCCACAGTGGTCGCACACCGCACCACCGGCTCCCACCTGGCACTTCGCCGGTTGTCCACAGGGTTGCGGCCACAGACGACGACGACGGCCTTGATCTCCTCCGACACCACACACCAGGTTCTCCTGGGCCAGACCTGTGGATGCACCGCCCGCTCTGGACAGCCCAGGCACCGACGAAAGGCACTTCGATGGATCTGAGGGTCGACCGCGATGCACTCGCCGACGCAGTGGTCTGGACCGCCCGGTCCCTGCCGGCGCGGCCGCCGATGCAGGTCCTGCTCGGTTTGCTGCTCGAGGTCGAGGACGGGCTGTCGGTGTCGGCGTTCGACTACGAGGTGTCGTCCCGGATCGACGTGCCCGCCACGGTCACCGCACCGGGCCGGGTCCTGGTGCCCGGGCGGCTCCTGGCCGACATCGTCCGTTCGCTGCCCGCCCAGCCTGTGGACCTCAAGCTCGAAGGTGCGCGGGTCGTGCTGACCTGCGGCGCGGCCCGCTTCACCCTGCCGACCCTGCCGGTCGAGGACTACCCCGCGCTGCCCGCGATGCCGGGAACCACCGGGTCGCTGTCGAGTGACGTGTTCGCCGCGGCCGTCGCCCAGGTGGCCATCGCGGCCGGGCGGGACGACACGCTGCCGGTGCTCACCGGTGTGCGCATCGAGCTCGAGGGCGAGGAGCTCACCTTCGCCGCGACCGACCGCTACCGGCTCGCCGTGCGCACGCTCGCCTGGCGCCCCGAGCAGACCGGCCTATCGGCGACCGCGCTCGTGCCGGCGCGCACCCTGGCCGAGACCGCCAAGGCCCTGACTGGCGGCGCCGAGGTCACCCTCGCCCTGTCGACCGGCTCAGGGTCGGCGGGCACGGGCTCGGCGGGGGACGGGATGATCGGCTTCGAGGGCGGTCCCGCCGGATCCCTTCGTCGTACGACGTCGCGGTTGCTCGAGGGCGAGTTCCCGAAGTACCGCTCGCTGCTGCCGAGCGAGAGCTCGGCGACCGCGATGGTGCACACCGGCGTGCTGGTCGAAGCGGTCAAGCGGGTGTCACTCGTCGCGGCCCGCAACGCCCCGGTGCGGTTGGGCTTCTCGGCCGACGGGCTGGTGCTCGAGGCCGGCGGCGCCGATGACGCGCAGGCCTCGGAGCGGCTGGAGTGCGCGTGGGAGGGCGGCGATCCGCTGCAGATCGCGTTCAACCCGGCCTACCTGCTGGACGGGTTGGCTGCGGTCGACTCCGACGAGACGACGCTGTCGTTCACCGGCCCCACCCGGCCTGCGGTGCTGACCGGCAAGCGCGACGGGACGCAGAGCCCGGCGCTGGCCGACTACCGCTACCTGCTCATGCCGGTGCGCCTGTCCGGCTGACCTGACCCGCACGGGGTAGGGCGCGGCCAGGGGCAGACGACAGGAGACGGTGTGGAGCACAGCGGCAGCACGGGCACGATCGGGATCGTCGGCTTGGGCCGCATGGGCGGCAACATGGCGGAGCGAATGCGCCGCGGCGGGCTGACGGTCGTCGGCTTCGACCGGGCCGAACAGGGCCCGGGCGGCACCCGCGACGTCGCCTCGCTCGAGGAGCTCGTCGCCGCTCTGCCGACCCCCCGCCTGGTGTGGGTGATGGTCCCGGCCGGTGACCCGACCTACGCGACCATCGACGCCCTGGCCGAGCTGCTCGAGCCCGGCGACGTGGTCATCGACGGCGGCAACTCGCGCTACACCGACGACCAGCGGCACGCGCAGGACCTGGCGCCCAAGGGGATCGGCTTCGTCGACGCCGGGGTGTCGGGCGGCGTGTGGGGACTGACGGAGGGCTACGCGCTGATGGTCGGCGGCGAGCCCGAGCACGTCGCGCTGGTGCAGCCGTTCTTCGACGTGCTCAAGCCGGCGGGGGATTCCGGCTTCGTGCACGCCGGCCCGGTGGGTGCGGGTCACTTCGCGAAGATGGTG
>JANPHZ010000044.1:0-9820 GCA_031424715.1 Frankiaceae bacterium | reverse complement strand
GTGCGCTGGCGGTGCCGGAACGACCAGGCCCGGTTGAGGACGAAGGCGACGCTCGCGGCGACGATCGTCGACACCGCCTTGGACGTCAGGGGCTTGTCGCTCAGCGTCAGCACGACGTTGAACAGGCTGATGTCGATGAGGAACGCCAGGGCGCCGACGGTGCCGAACTTCGCCAGCTCGTGAAAGGCCGCGCGGACGCGAGCGACGAGGCCGGCGACGAGCCCCGGACTCGCAGCGTCGGGCCTGCTGGCGGCACTGGTCATCAGGCGAGGATACCGGCGCGTGGGACGATGGGGCGACACCCCGCGACCTGGAGGAGATCCGTGCTCGACACCCGGCTCGACCCCGAGCAGGAGCAGCTGCGCAAGACCGTCGAGGCCTTCGCCCGTGAGGTGGTCGCGCCCGTCGCGGCGCACCACGACGCGACCAAGACCTTCCCCTACGACGTCGTCCGGCAGATGGGGGAGATGGGCCTGTTCGGCCTGCCCTTCCCCGAGGAGTACGGCGGGATGGGCGGCGACTACTTCGCGCTCTGCCTCGCGATCGAGGAGCTGGCCCGGGTCGATCAGAGCGTCGCGATCACCCTTGAGGCCGGCTGCTCGTTGGGGGCGATGCCGATCTACCGCTTCGGGACGCAGGCGCAGAAGGAGCAGTGGCTGCCGGCGTTCTGCGCCGGCACGGCGCTGGGGGCCTTCGGGCTCACCGAGGCCGGTGCGGGCAGTGACGCGGGAGGCACCCGCACGACCGCCAAGCTCGTTGACGGCGAGTGGGTGATCAACGGCACGAAGGCGTTCATCACCAACAGCGGCACCGACCTCACCACGCTGGTCACCGTCACCGCCGTGACAGGCGAGACCGCCAGCGGCAAGAAGGAGATTTCCTCGATCCTGGTGCCCGTCCCGACGCCGGGCTTCACCGCCGAGCCGGCGTACAACAAGGTGGGCTGGCACGCCTCCGACACCCACCCGTTGACGTTCGAGGATGTGCGGGTGCCCGAGGCCAACCTGCTCGGGGAGCGCGGTCGCGGTTACGCCGGGTTCCTGCAGATCCTCGACGAGGGGCGCATCGCGATCAGCGCGCTCGCCGTCGGTGCCGCGCAGGGCTGCGTCGACGAGAGCGTGAAGTACGCCAAGGAGCGCGAGACCTTCGGCAAGCCGATCGGCCAGAACCAGGCCATCGCCTTCAAGATCGCCGAGATGGAGGCGCGCGCGCACGTGGCCCGGGTCGCCTACTACGACGCCGCCTGCAAGATGCTTGCCGGTCAGCCGTTCAAGAAGGAGGCGGCGATCGCCAAGCTCGTCTCGTCCAACGCAGCGATGGACAACGCGCGTGACGCGACGCAGATCCACGGCGGCTACGGCTTCATGAACGACTACCCCGTGGCGCGGCAGTACCGCGACTCCAAGATCCTCGAGATCGGTGAGGGCACGAGCGAGGTGCAGAAGATGCTCATCGCGCGCGAGCTGGGTCTCTAGATGCGTTGGATCGAGTTGGAGGGCGCGGTCAACGTTCGTGACCTCGGTGGCCTGCCGACTGACGACGGGCGGCGCACCGCAGCGGGCGTGCTGCTGCGCAGCGACAACCTGCAGGACCTCAGCGACGCCGACGTGCAGCGGCTGGTCGAGGAGCTCGGTGTGGCTACCGTCCTCGACCTGCGCACCCCCGCGGAGGTCGACGGGGAGGGTCCTGGCCCCCTGGTGCACCGCGGGATCCGGCACGTCAACGTCAACCTGATCCCGGGCTGGGACCCCCGGTCCTACGACGCCTCGCGGGTCGTCCCGCACGAGAAGCGCGAAGAGGGCGACCTGTCGCACTTTTACCTGGGCTACCTCGACGAGGCAGGACCCGAGGTGGTGCAGGCCCTGCGCGCGATTGCCGACCCCGAGGGCGGCGCCGTCGTCGTGCACTGCGCGGCCGGCAAGGACCGGACAGGTGTCATCTGCGCGCTGGCCCTGGTCGTTGCGGGGGTCACCCGCGATGAGGTGGTGGCCGACTACGCGCTGACCGGCGAGCGGATCCTCGCGATCCGTGAGCGATTGGTGGCCTCGCCCACCTACGCCGAGGACATGAAGCGGCGCAGCCTCGACGACATGCGCCCGCATGCCCTGTCGATGCGGCACTTCCTGGACCGGCTCGACGAGCGCGGCGGGGTGCTGGCCTGGTTGACCGAGCAGGGCTTCGACGCGCAGGAGCAGGCCGCGCTGCGGCAGCGGCTCGCGCCGTGACCGAGCCGCGCAGCACGGTCCGCGGGGCGATGGGTCTGCCCGTGGTCGGGATGGTCGGCGGCGGGCAGCTGTCGCGGATGACCCATCAGGCCGCGATCGCCCTCGGCCTGTCGCTGCGGGTGCTGGCCGACAAGAGCCACGACAGCGCAGCCCTCGTCGCGACCGGCGTCGTCTTGGGCGAGCACACCTCGCTCGAGGACCTGCGCTCCTTCGCCTCGGGGTGCGAGGTCGTGACGTTCGACCACGAGCACGTCCCCAACGACCTGATCGCTGCCCTGGAAGGCGACGGCGTCCAGGTGCACCCGGGGTCGGTCGCGTTGCGCCACGCGCAGGACAAGCTGATCATGCGCGAGCGGCTCGCCGGGCTCGGCATCCCGGTGCCCGCTTTCGCGCCGGTCGCCACCGTCGCTGACGTCGAGGGCTTCGCCCGGCACAACGGCTGGCCGGTGGTGCTCAAGGCCGCGACTGGTGGCTATGACGGCAAGGGCGTGTGGATCGTCGCGGATGCCAGCGCCGCCGCCGAGGTCGTGGCCTCCGGCGTGCGCCTGCTGGCCGAGGCGCTCGTGCCCCTGCAGCGCGAGCTGGCCGTGCTGGTCGCGCGTTCGCCGTACGGCCAGGCGGGGGTGTGGCCGGTGGTGGAGACGGTCCAGCAGGACGGCATCTGCGTCGAGGTGGTGGCGCCCGCCCCCGGGCTCACCGAGGAGCGGGCCCTGCAGGCGCAGCGGCTGGCGCTGCGGCTCGCTGACGAGCTCGGCGTCGTCGGGGTGCTCGCCGTCGAGCTCTTCGAGACGGCCGACGGGATCTGCGTCAACGAGCTGGCGATGCGGCCGCACAACTCCGGCCACTGGACGATCGAGGGCTCGCGCACGTCGCAGTTCGAGCAGCACCTGCGCGCGGTCCTCGACTACCCGCTAGGGGCGACCACGATGGCCGCACCGGTGGTGGTGATGGCCAACGTGCTCGGCGGGGTCGAGGACGGGCTCGACGAGCGGCTGCACCTGCTCTTCGCCCGTGACCCGGCGCTGAAGGTGCACCTCTACGGCAAGGAGATCCGGCCCGGTCGCAAGATCGGCCACGTGACCGCCCTGGGTTCGGACCTCTCCGATGTACGACGACGGGCCCAGGAGGGCGCGGCGTTCCTGCGAGATGGGACGCTTCCCGCATGAGCGCACCGGTCGTCGGCATCGTCATGGGCAGCGACTCGGACTGGCCGGTCATGTCGGCCGCCGCCGAGGCGCTCGCCGAGTTCGACGTGGCGCACGAGGCCCGGGTGGTCTCCGCGCACCGCACCCCGCGCGACATGCTCGACTGGGCCGAGGGGGCCGCGGCCCGGGGGCTGCAGGTCGTCATCGCCGGCGCGGGCGGGGCGGCGCACCTGCCGGGGATGGTCGCCTCCATGACCACGTTGCCGGTGATCGGGGTCCCCGTGCCGTTGGCCCACCTGGACGGCATGGACTCGCTGCTGTCGATCGTGCAGATGCCTGCCGGGGTTCCCGTCGCCACCGTGTCGATCGGCGGCGCGCGCAACGCGGGGCTTCTCGCCGTACGCATTCTCGGTGGGGCCGACCCGGCCCTGCGCGAGCGGATGGCGGCCTTTCAGGCCGCGTTGGCCGACACCGCTCGGGCCAAGGACGCGGCGCTGCAGGACAAGCTCTAGTCGCGCCACTCGATCCTGGGGCAGCGGTCCATGACCACGATCAGCCCCGCGGCGCCGGCCCGCATTGCTGCCTCCTGGTCGATGACGCCGAGCTGCATCCACACGGCCTTGGCGCCGATGGCGATCGCATCGTCGACGACGGCCCCGACCAGCTCTGAGCGTACGAAGCAGTCGACGACATCGACCGGCTCGGCGATGTCGCGCAGCGAGGCGTAGCCCGGCTGGCCGTGCACGGTCGAAGCACTCGGATGGACCGGGATCACGCGTTTCCCCTTGTCCTGCAGGAACTTCGCGAGGCTGTACGCCGCCCTGCCCTGGTTGTCGGACAGGCCGACGACCGCCCAGGTCTCGAGGGCCAGGACATCCGCGATGGTCATGCCCCGGCCCACCGGTCGGCCCAGGCGAACTGCTCGGCGAGCACGTGCAGCACCGATTCGCGGGCGAGGTAGCCGTGGCTCTCGTGCGGGAGCATCACCAGCCGGGCCGTGCCACCGTTGCCCTGGATGGCCTGGTAGAGCCGCTCGGACTGCACCGGAAAGGTGCCCGGGTTGTTGTCCGCGGCGCCGTGCACGAGCAGGAGCGGGGTCGTGATCCGGTCGGCGACCCGGAAGGCCGACAGTGCGTCGTAGACGTGCGGGGCCTCCCAGAACGAACGCCGCTCGGTCTGGAAGCCGAAGGGTGTGAGCGTGCGGTTGTAGGCGCCGCTGCGGGCGATCCCAGCGGCGAAGAGGGCAAGGCGCTGTTTCGCGAAATCCGCGCGCGCCATCCCGACCTTCCCGTCATCCTGCTCACCGCCTGGACCCATCTCGACGCCGCCGTCGATCTGGTCAAGTCGGGCGCGGCCGACTATCTGTCCAAGCCCTGGAACGACCACCGGCACGCCCACGACCACCCTGGTGCGGTCGATGAGCCCCTCGTCGTCGAGCGCGTCGATGTGGGCCTTGGCTGCGGCGCCGACCTGCTCGAGGTAGGTGTCGTTCATCGTCTCGGGGTCACCGACGACCGGCATGGTCGCGTCGGTCAGGACGGCGTAGCCGCGCAAGACGAACCACACCGGGTCGAGCGCGCGCAGCCGGGTGAAGCCCTGGTCGCTGCCGCGCACCTGCCCCGCCGTACCGGCGCTGCCGTAGTCGAGGGGGTAGGCCCAGATCACCAGCGGCAGTCGGCCGTCGCGGGCCGGGTCGTGGCCGGGCGGCAGGTGCAGCACCCCCGACAGCGCCACTCCGTCGGGACGCTGGTGGCTGCGCAGCTGCTTGGTCATCCCGGTGAGCTGCGGGTGCGGATCGGCGTACGACGTGAGGGTGCGACGCCCGCCCGGGGAGACGACCACCAACGCTCCCGGCTCGGTGCGCGACTCGCGGCGCACGAGCAGGTCACCCCCGGACAGGACGGTCACGACGGGCTCGAGCGCGTCGGGCGGGCTGTGGTGCAGCCGCACCGTCTCGCCCGTCGACAGGTCCAGGCGGTCCAGGAACGGCCGGTCGCCGGTCGGGCTCGCGCCCTCGCCCCGCAGGTAGAGCGCGGATCCGTCTTGGCGGACCGTCTGCCGCCCGTCCGGGTGGGTGCGCGGTAGGGGACTGCCCGGGTCGGCGTAGGCCTCGTCGGCCGACAGGTCGAACAGCACCCGGTTGCGGGCTGCATCGGCCAACTCGACCTGCCAGGTGGTGCGCCAGCGACGGTCGCGGTCGTGCTCGACGACGAGGAGTTGTCCGGGCTGGTCGAGGGTCCACCAGCCCAGGCACCGGTGCTGGGTGCGCAGGGCCTCGGCCGGTTCGGTGTCGAAGGGTGCGTCGAGTCGGAGCACGCGGTCGCGGTAGTCGGCCTGGGTCGTGGGGTCACCCCCGTCGAGCGCCTCGACCCACAGCAGGCTGGCGGGAGAGTTCTCCTCCCACTGCACCTGGCGCGCGCCGGTCGGCACGCCCTGACGGGGGACCTCGTTGCGGACCGGCAGCTCGGTGACCGTGTGCTCGACCCGGCCGTCGGTCGACCAGACCGCGATCGTGCGAGCGAAGTAGGCGAAGGGCACCCGGTAGGAGTAGGGCGTGCGGAGCTGCTCGACCAGCAGGTGCCGGCCGTCCGGCGACTCCTCGACGGAGGAGATCGCGCCGGGCTCACCCAGCGGCGTGCCGGCGTAGGTCGCGGCATCGACCCGGATGAGCTGGGTGGTCGCGAGGACCTCGAACAGCGCCGCGTCGGCGGGTGAGGCCAGCAGGTCCTGGAAGGTCGCCATCTGCGTCGACGTGCCCGAGGTCTCGTCGACGTAGGGCTCGATGCTCTCGGTGGGCAGCGCCGGGGACGGCTTGGGGACGGCGAGAGCCAGCAGGCTGGCGCTGTCGCGACTCCAGCGGACCGGGCCGGTCCCGCCGAGCTGGCCGCCGGTGAGGGTGTCGGAGACCGTCAATCCCGGGATCTCGCGGGCAGTGGCGCTGGCGGCGTCACCGAGCCAGACGCCGATCCCGTCGGTGCGCTCGAGAGTGAAGGCGAAGCGCGTGCTGTCCGGTGACCAGGACGGAACGCTCACACAGGCGTCCTCGGGCAACGGGACAGCGCGGTGCTCGCCGCTCGCGACGTCGACCAGGGTCAGGCCCGTGAGCCGCAGCGTCCGCTGGCGGCCGCGCAGCACCGGGTCGACCCGCACGCCTGCCAGCTTGCGAAAGGGCCGGGCCAGCAGCGCGATCGGCGGATGTGACTCGTAGGCGACGAGCAGCAGGGTCCGGCCGTCCGGGCTGATCGAGGTGGCCGGCGGGGGCGGGGTGTCGATGATCGCGACGACGTCGTCGTCCGGGAGCAGGTAGGGCATCGCCGGATGCTAAGCGCCCACGCTGGGGAGTGGGCAGCTAGTCGCGGCCTTGGATGTCGCGGGTGTAGACCTTGTCGCCCACGTCGTCGAGCGAAGCGTCCCGGCGATTGGCGATGATCACGTCGGAGCGCTTCTTGAACTCGTCGAGGTCGTGCACCACCTCGGAGTTGTAGAACGCGTCGCCGTCGAAGGCCGGCTCGTAGATGATCACCGGCACGCCCTTGGCCTTGATCCGCTTCATGATCCCCTGGATCGAGGACGACCGGAAGTTGTCCGAACCGGTCTTCATGATCAGCCGGTAGACGCCCACGGTCTCGGGCCGGCGCTTGAGGATGTCGGCCGCGATGAAGTCCTTGCGGGTGGTGTTGGCCTCGACGATCGCGCTGATGAGGTTCTGCGGTACGTCGGTGTAGTTGGCCTGCAGCTGCTTGGTGTCCTTGGGCAGGCAGTAGCCGCCGTAGCCGAAGGACGGGTTGTTGTAGTAGTTGCCGATGCGAGGGTCGAGCCCCACACCCTCGATGATCTGCCCGGTGTTGAGCCCGTGTGTGAGGGCGTAGGTGTCGAGCTCGTTGAAGTAGGCGACGCGCAGCGCGAGGTAGGTGTTGGCGAACAGCTTGACCGCCTCGGCCTCGGTCGAGTCGGTCAGCAACACGGGCGCGTCCTTGGACAGCGCCCCTTCGAGCAGCAGGTCAGCGAAGCGCTGACCCCGCTCACCCTGGTCCCCGACGATGATCCGCGAGGGGTGCAGGTTGTCGTGCAGCGCCCGGCCCTCGCGCAGGAACTCGGGCGAGAACAAGATGCTGGCGCCCGGGTGCACCTCGCGCATCCGCGCGCAGAAGCCAACCGGGATCGTCGACTTGATGACGATCGTTGCGGTCGGGTTGATCGCCAGGACCTCGGCGATCACCGACTCGACCGACCCGGTGTTGAAGTAGTTCGTGGCCTCGTCGTAGTCGGTCGGGGTCGCGACGATGACGAACTCCGCGCCGGTGAAGGCCTCGACAGCGTCCAGCGTTGCCGTCAGGTCGAGGGGCTTGCTGCGCAGGTAGTCCTGCAGCTCCTCGTCGATGATCGGCGACTCGCGCTGGTTGATCAGGTCGACCTTGACGGGGTCGATGTCCTTGGCGACAACGGTGTTGTGCTGCGCGAGGATCACGGCGTTGGACAGGCCGACGTAGCCCGTGCCGGCAACGGCGATGCGGGGGCGCGAGGTCATGGCGGCAGCCTAGAGGGGCAGTGCTGCCCCGTGGCTAGCCGACGACGAACGAGCCGGTCGTCTTGCCGTCGTCAACCATGCCAGCGGCGAGTCCGGTCGCGCCGCCGTAGGTCGGGACGCCGTCCGGCACCTTCTGACCGCGGAAGTCTTCGATCTCACGGACCTCGAAGTAGAGGTTGGACAGCGTCGCCGGGAGGGCGAGCTCCTTCGGGAAGGCGGACGCCGGCACGTTCCAGGTGATAGTGGCGCCCTGGATGCTCGGCATCGGGATCTTGGTCAGCCGGGTCACGCCCGACAGCGTGTCGCGCAGCGCCGACTGCGGCTGCGCCGGGTCGCTCGGGACGGCGGTGTAGAGGACGACGCCCAGCGTCTTCGTGCTGTCGCCGTTCACCTGTCCGAGCATCCGGAAGACCAGCGAGGTCGGGGACGGCGGCGTGGGCGGGGCGGACAGCACGGCGGTGACGGTGAAGCCGGTGACGGTCTTCTTCTTCTTGACGGTCTTGGTGGTCGGCTCCCAGGCGATGGACAGCACGTCGGCGTAGGCCTGGTTGGCGCCGGGGATGCCGGGCGCACCGGACTGCGCGGTCGCGGTGAAGGTCGCGTCACCGGCCGGGTCGGTCACCTGCGGCGACGGCGCGGCGAGGGCGAGCGGGGCGGCGAGCGCGGCGGCCGACAGGCCGGCGAGGACGGTGAGGCGTGTGCGCATGCTGGCTCCCAGGGAGGACGGCGGATGGCAGCAGGTTCGACACGTGCGGCCGCTGTCCTTCCTGCGCCGACGGGTCTGACCGGAACTGGCCCTGATGTCCGGTTCAACGGCACCGGCGAGGGCAGGGCGCGCGTCCTACGATCGGGGCATGGACTCGTCGTACGGCATCTTCGGACTGACCGAGGAGCACGAGCTGCTCCGCAAGAGCGTGCGCAGCCTCGCGGAGGACCGCATCGCCCCGCGTGCGGCGGAGATCGACGAGCAGGCGGAGTACCCCTGGGACGTGCACGAGGCGCTCAAGCAGGCCGACCTGCTGGCGATCCACGTGCCGGAGCAGTACGGCGGTGCGGGGGCCGACCGGATCGCCCACTCCATCGTGGTCGAGGAGATCGCGCGGGTGTGCGCCTCCAGCAGCCTCATCGTCGCCGGCAACAAGCTCGGCACGATGGGCCTGATCCTGTCCGGCAGCGAGGAGCTCAAGCAGGCCTACCTGCCGCAGGTGGCCGCGGGCACGGCGACGTTCTCCTACGCACTGAGCGAGCGCGAGGCGGGCAGCGACGCGGCCGCGATGCGCACCCGCGCGGTCAAGGACGGCGACTCCTGGGTGCTCAACGGCACCAAGTGCTGGATCACCGGCGCCGGCGTCAACACCCACTACACGGTCATGGCCAGCACCGACCCGAGCAAGGGCGCCAAGGGCATCAGCGCGTTCGTCGTCCACGCCGACGACCCGGGCTTCTCGGTCGGCACCAAGGAGCGCAAGCTCGGCATCAAGGGCAGCCCGACCTGCGAGATCTACTTCGAGGACTGCCGCATCCCGGCCGACCGGATCATCGGCGAGGAGGGCACCGGCTTCATCACGGCGCTCAAGACCCTCGACCACACCCGCTCGATGATCGGCGCGCAGGCGGTCGGCATCGCCCAGGGCGCTCTGGACGCGGCCATCGCCTACGTCAAGGAGCGCAAGCAGTTCGGCAAGGCCGTCGCCGAGTTCCAGGGCGTGCAGTTCATGCTGGCCGACATGGCCATGAAGGTGGAGGCTGCACGTCATCTGGTCTACGTCGCGAACGCGTCGGCTGAACGCGGCGATCCCGACCTGACCTTCCTGTCGAGCGCCTCGAAGTGCTTCGCCTCCGACACTGCGATGTCGGTGACCACCGATGCCGTGCAGCTGTTCGGGGGCTACGGCTACACCCGAGACTTCCCCGTCGAGCGG
>JANPHZ010000043.1:0-2368 GCA_031424715.1 Frankiaceae bacterium | reverse complement strand
ATGAGAGCCAGGCCGACCTCGTCCTCGCGCTCCTGCCGGCGCTACGCACCCTGCCGACCGCCTGAGTCAGCGCAGCCCGGTCCCACGCCGCAGCGCCGTGGCCACGAGAGCGTCGACGAGCTCGGGGTAGGCCACCCCGCTCGCCGCCCACACCCTCGGGAACATCGAGCTCGGCGTGAACCCCGGCATGGTGTTGATCTCGTTGACGGTCAGCGTGCCGTCGGCGCCGACGAAGAAGTCGACCCGCGCGAGGCCGGAGCAGTCCATCGCCACGAAGGCCTGTCGGGCCGCCTCCTGCAGGGCTGCCGTGACGGGTCCGGGCAGATCGGCCGGGCAGTCGAGCTCGGTGGCGCTGTCGAGGTACTTCGCGTCGAAGTCGTAGAAGGCGTACTCACCCACGAGCCGGATCTCAGCCGGGACGCTGGCCTGCGCCGACCCGTCCCGGGCCTCGAGGATCCCGCACTCCACCTCGCGGCCGGCGACGGCGGCTTCGACGAGCACCTTGGGATCGCAGGCGAAGGCGAGCCGGAGCGCCTCGGGCAGCTCGGCCGGGTCGCTGACCTTGCTGATGCCGATGCTGGACCCGCCCCGGGCCGGCTTGACGAAGACCGGCAGGCCGAGCGCGGCGACCCGTGCGGAGACCAGCTCCGGCTCCGCCAGCCACTGGGCGTCGCGGACGACGACCGCCGGAGTCACCCGCAGGCCGGCGGCGGCCAGCAGCACCCGGGCGACGGACTTGTCCATCGCTGCGGCGCTCGCGAGCACCCCGGAGCCGACGTAGGGCACGCCGGCTAGCTCGAGCAGTCCCTGGATCGTGCCGTCCTCGCCGTAGGGGCCGTGCAGCACGGGGAAGACGACGTCGACCTCACCGAGGAGCCCGGGGCCGTCCTCGAGGGCGAGCAGGCCGCCGGCGGTCGGGTCGCCGGGCAGGGCCACGGCACGGCCGTCCTTGACCGCGGGCAGCTCACGGCCGCTGATGGCCAGCTGGGCCGGGTCGTCCGGGCCGAGGACCCAGCGACCCTCGGGCGTGATGCCGACGGCCACGACGTCGTAGTGAGCGGGGTCGAGTGCGGCCAGCACGCTGGCGGCGGAGACGCAGGAGATGGCGTGCTCGGTGCTGCGGCCCCCGAAGACCACGGCCACCCGGGTTCGCGTCACCTACCGACCCTAGCGACCCAGCTGCGCCACGAGGTCGCGCAGGGGCGGCTCGAAGGCCTCACCGAAGGTGGGGAAGGCGTGCACGACGTCGGCGAGGACAGCGAGGGGGACCTCCCCCCGGATCGCGACCGCCGCCTCCCCCAGCCACTCGTCGGCTCTGGGGCCAATCGCTGCCGCGCCGATCAGAACGGCCCGCGCGCGGTCCGCGGTGAGGACCAGCCGGCCGCCGGCGCTGCCCTCGGTGAGAGTCCGCGCGACCTCCCCGAGGTCCATCGCTGCGGTGATGACGTCGATGCCCTGCGCCCGAGCCTGGTCTGCGGTCAGCCCCACGCTGGCCACGGTCGGCTCGGTGTAGATCGCCCGCGGGATCGCCCGGTAGTCGGCGGTGCGCGACTCCCCGGTGAGGTTGGCGACGACGAGGCGCGCCTGGTAGTTAGCCGTGTGGGTGTAGGGCGCCGTGCCTGTCACATCACCCGCGGCCCACACGTGCTGCTGGCCCTGCACGCGGCAGGACGGATCCACCCGTACGGCGCCGCGCTGGTCCGGCTCGATGCCCAGCACCTGCAGGCCCAGGCCCTGCGTGGTGGGCGTCCGTCCGGTGGCCGTCAGCACCTGCGCGGTCGTGACCGCAGAGCCATCGGCCAGGTGCGCGACAGCGCCTCCGTCACCGGTCGCTGTGAACCGCTCCACCGTGGCATCGAGGCGGACGTCAACCCCGTCGCGGCGCAGTGCTTCGGCCAGCAGCGCTGCGATGCTGGGCTCCTCCTTGCCCGCCAGCTGCGGCCCGCTCTGGACGAGCGTGACCACGGTCCCGAAGCGGGCGTGCACCTGGGCCAGCTCGCAGCCGACGGCACCCCCGCCGAGGACGAGCAGCGACTCCGGGCGGTGCGTGACCGACAGCGCCTCGTCGCTGGTCCAGGTCGCGACGTCGTCGAGGCCCGGCACGTCCGGTCGCCGGGCCGTCGAGCCCGTGGCGAGCACCAGATCGGTCCAGCCCCGCTCGCGGTCGCCGACCGCCACGACTCCGGGGCGCACGATGCGGCCCGAGCCGCGCACGAGGGTCACGCCGGCCTTCTGCGCACGGGCCGCCGCCGCGCTGTCGTCACGGTGCTCGCTGATCTCGTCGCGCCGAGCTGCGGCAGCGGCGTAGGCCGTCCCGGGCTCGTCCAGCAGCGTGGGTGCGGACGTCGCCCCGAGGTCGAGCAGGCGA
>JANPHZ010000042.1:0-4901 GCA_031424715.1 Frankiaceae bacterium | reverse complement strand
TGTTCACCGATGGCCTGGTGGAGCGGCGCGGGCAGCACCTGCAGGAGGGGCTGGACACGCTGCGGTGCCACCTCGGTGAGCTCGTAGGGCGACCGCTGGGAGAGCTCTGCGACGAGCTCCTCGGCCGGATGCGGCCGGGGGCCGACGACGACATCGCCCTGCTCGCCCTGCGCTGGACCGGCTGACCGCTTCTCGTCGTACGTCCGCCCCCCCGTCGTACGCCGGACCATGATCGTTGTCTGTCCTGCGCGCTGACACGCCGGCGAGTCCCGCGCCAGACAGACAATGATCTTGGAAACGGGGTGCGCGAGACTGGGTGCCCACCGCTGCTGAGGAGTCCGCATTGGCCACGCTCGACCGCGACGGCGCCGTCTGGGTGCTCGACCTCGGCGAGACCGAGAACCGCTTCAACGCCGACTCGCTGGCCGAGCTCGCCGAGCTGCTCGACGAGGTGGAGGGGGCGGCCGGCCCGAAGGCGCTGGTGACCCGGGCCACGGGGAAGTACTGGTCCAACGGCCTCGACCTCGACTGGATGATGGCTGACCCCGAACGCGCCGGCCCGCTGATCAGCGCCGTGCACCGCCTGCTGGGTCGGGTCCTCGCGCTGCCGCTCCCGACAGTCGCCGCGATCACCGGCCACTGCTACGCCGCCGGCGCGATGCTCTCGGTCGCCCACGACGTCAAGGTCATGCGCGCCGACCGCGGCTACTGGTGCCTGCCCGAGGTCGACCTGCAGCTGCCGTTCACGCCCGGGATGAACGCGCTGCTCGTCGGGAAGCTGCCGCGTCGTACGGCGCACGAGGCCATGACCACGGGCCGGCGCTACACCGCGCCCGAGGCAGTCGACGCCGGGATCCTCGACGCGACTGCTGCGGAGGAGGCGGTGGTCGCCGACGCCGTGGAGCGCGCGGCAGCCCTCGCGAGCAAGGCCAGTCCGGCCCTCGGCGAGATCAAGTCGAGGCTGTACGCCGACGCGGTCGCCGCGTTGAGCTGACGCCAGCGCCGGGCGCCGTGTGCGCAGGGATCGGGGAGTGGTGGGGGTCCTGACCCCCACGGATCCGCGATCCCTGTGAGCGGCAGCGCGGTGGCCGGGGCGGCTCCCGGCGTACGGCCCAGGGATCGGGGAGTGGTGGGGGTCCTGACCCCTACAGATCCGCGATCCCTGTGAGCGGCAGCGCGCGCCTGGGCGGGGCGGCTCCGCGTGAGCGGCAGCGCTGTGGGCCGGCCGGCGCTTGTCCACAGATCCGCTCGGCCGGGTCCCGAGCGCCGGCTGGCCCGGCAGCGTGGGCACCATGAGCGCGCCCCAACCCCTTCCGTCGTACGACGAGGTGCTCGCGCTGCAGGGGCGCGTTATCGGGCGGCGGCAGGCGCTGGCGGCCGGGCTGTCGGCGGAGGCGTGGCGCTGGCGCGCCGCCCATGACGGCCAGGTGCTGCTGCCGGGGGTCGTCGTGATGCACACGGGTGAGCCGACCTTTGCCGAGCGGGTGCATGCCGCGGTGATCTACGGCGGGGACGGCGCGGCGGTGTCCGGGGATGCGCTGCTGCACCTTCGGGACCCGCGGCGTACGACGGAGCCGAAGCGGATCGACATCGCCGTGCGCGCCAGCTCGCAGGTGGCCGCCGTCGAGTTCTTTCGGCCGCACCGATGCAGCCGGTTGTCCGCTCTCGTGCACCCGGCGCGGGAGCCACGCCAGCTCCGGCCTGCGCCAGCGGTGCTGCACGCCGCGGCGTGGGCGGAGTCGGACCGGGCGGGCGAGTGGCGGGTGGCCGCGGCCGTACAGCGGCGCCTGGTGACGGTGCCGCAGCTGCGCGCGGCGCTGGTGGAGCTGCCCGCGCTCCCGCGACGACGGGTCCTGCGGCGAGTCCTCGACGACGTGGAGCTGGGCGCGCACGCGCAGACCGAGCTCGACCTGCTGGCGTTCCTGCGACGGAACCGGCTGCCGCTGCCGGACCAGCTGCAGCTCAAGGTGCGGGCGGGCGGTGTGCGCTACCTCGATGCGTGGTGGGAGCGCCAGCGCGTCGTCGTCGAGGTCGACGGGGTCCATCACATGCAGGTCGGCACCTGGGACGCCGACACGCTGCGCGCCAACGCGGTGGTCGTGGCCCACCGGGCCGACCGGGTCGTGCTGCTGCGGGTCACGGCGGGCAACCTGCGGTACCAGCAGGCTGAGCTCGCCGCCCAGTTCGCCGCCGTCCTGCTCTAAGGAGCGCGTGCGCCGCGGCGGGGCGGCTCCCGGCGTACGGGCAGGGATCGGGGAGTGGTGGGGGTCCTGACCCCCACGGATCCGCGATCCTTGGAAACCGGTGCCGCCGGCTGTCGGACCCCGCTGGGAGTCTGCGCCTGTGGACGCGCGCGCACCCATCACCCGGCTCGGTGAGACCGCCGCAGCCGCGACACGCCGTACGACGAACCCGCGTGAGCGTGCTGACACGCCGGATCTGCTCGACACGCCGACGAAGTTGGCCCAAACGCTTGCGCCACGCCTGTCCGAGCCCTACCTTCCCGGCACTACATCTAGTACTTACACCGATGTAGTTCTCCACATGGTGTGGAGGAAGCGCTCCACAGCTGTGGACAACCAGGACGGGGTACGACGGATGAGGTGCCCGTTCTGCCGGCACGACGACTCCCGGGTCGTCGACAGCCGTGAGACCAGCGACGGCGATGCGATCCGCCGCCGGCGGGCCTGCGGCGAGTGCGGCCGGCGGTTCACGACCGTCGAGGAGATGAGCCTGTCGGTCGTCAAGCGCAGCGGGGTCACCGAGCCGTTCAGCCGCGCCAAGATCGTCAGCGGCGTGCGCAAGGCCTGCCAGGGCCGGCCCGTGCAAGAGGACGACCTGGCGCTGCTCGCCCAGCGGGTCGAGGAGGCCATCCGGTGCGCCGGTGCCGCCGAGATCCCCGCCGACGAGGTGGGCCTGGCGATCCTCGAGCCGCTGCGCGAGCTCGACGAGGTCGCCTACCTGCGCTTCGCCAGCGTCTACCGCTCCTTCGAGTCGCTCGCCGACTTCGAGGCCGAGATCACCGCCCTGCGGGCCAGCCACCGCAGCAGCGACGCCGCACCACCGGGCCAGCTGACCCCCGCCCGCTAGACCCGCCCGAAAACACCCACCAGACGAATGCCGCGGCGCCCGCGGTTGTTATCCCAGACGATGAGAGAAGGACGACCGATGACCCAGACCGACGGCGAGACCCGCACCGCCCCCGCCCAGCGCAAGGCGGCCCGGCTGCGGATCGAGCGGGTGCACAGCACCCCCGGCGTACACCCCTATGACGAGGTCACGTGGGAGCGCCGCGACGTTGTCATGACCAACTGGCGCGACGGCACGGTCAACTTCGAGCAGCGCGGGGTGGAGTTCCCCGACTTCTGGAGCGTCAACGCCGCCAACATCGTCACCACCAAATACTTCCGCGGCGCCGTCGGCACGCCCCAGCGTGAGACCGGCCTCAAGCAGCTCATCGACCGGGTCGTCGGCAAGTACGTCGCTGCGGGTCGCGACCACGGTTACTTCGCGACCGAGGACGACGCGGTCGCCTTCGAGCACGAGCTGACCTGGATGCTGCTGCACCAGGTGTTCAGCTTCAACAGCCCCGTGTGGTTCAACGTCGGTACGACGAGCCCGCAGCAGGTCAGCGCCTGCTTCATCCTGGCCGTCGACGACACGATGGACTCGATCCTCAACTGGTACCGCGAGGAGGGCCTGATCTTCAAGGGCGGCTCCGGCGCGGGCCTCAACCTCTCCCGCATCCGCTCCTCCAAGGAGCTGCTCAGCAGCGGCGGCACCGCGAGCGGGCCCGTCTCCTTCATGCGCGGCGCCGACGCCTCCGCCGGCACGATCAAGAGCGGTGGCGCGACCCGTCGCGCGGCCAAGATGGTCGTGCTCGACGTCGACCACCCCGACATCGAGGAGTTCATCGACACCAAGGCGCGCGAGGAGGACAAGATCCGCGCGCTGCGTGACGCCGGCTTCGACATGGACCTGGGCGGCAAGGACATCGTGTCCGTGCAGTACCAGAACGCCAACAACTCCGTGCGCGTCAACGACGAGTTCATGCGCGCCGTCGAGAACGGCACCGAGTTCGGGCTGCGCGCCCGCGCCACCGGCGAGGTCATCGAGACCGTCGACGCCCGTGCGCTGTGGACCAAGCTCGCGACCGCCGCGTGGGAGTGCGCCGACCCCGGGATCCAGTACGACGACACGATCAACGACTGGCACACCAACCCCGAGACGGGCCGGATCACTGCGTCCAACCCGTGCAGCGAATACATGTCGCTCGACAACTCCAGCTGCAACCTCGCGTCGCTCAACCTGATGACGTTCCTGCGCGAGGACGGCACCTTCGAGGCCAAGAAGTTCGCCAAGTCGGTCGAGATCATCATCACCGCGATGGACATCTCGATCTGCTTCGCCGACTTCCCGACCGAGCCGATCGGGGTCACCACGCGGGCCTACCGCCAGCTCGGCATCGGCTACGCCAACCTCGGCGCGCTGCTGATGGCGACCGGCCACGCCTACGACTCCGACGGCGGCCGCGCGCTGGCCGCGTCCATCACGAGCCTGATGACCGGTACGGCGTACAAGCGCTCGGCCGAGCTCGCGGCGATCGTCGGCCCGTACGACGGCTACGCCCGCAACGCCGACGCGCACAAGCGCGTGATGCGCAAGCACGCGGCGGCCAACGACGCGGTGCGCGCGGTCGGCGCGGACGACGCGCGGATCCTGCACGAGGCGACCAAGGCGTGGCAGGAGTGCCTGGCGCTGGGGGAGAAGAACGGCTACCGCAACGCGCAGGCCTCGGTCATCGCCCCTACCGGCACGATCGGTCTGATGATGGACTGCGACACGACCGGGCTCGAGCCCGACCTCGCGCTGGTGAAGTTCAAGAAGCTCGTCGGCGGCGC
>JANPHZ010000041.1:0-6142 GCA_031424715.1 Frankiaceae bacterium | reverse complement strand
GCTGTCGTCGAGGGCGCGGCGCAGGGCCTCCAGGTCGCGGTGCTCTGCGAGCCCGAGTTCGACGTACTCCGCCTCGCTGGCGACCCCGGTCGGGGCGGCGCCCACCCAGCTGATCTTGGGGTGCGGGCTGAACCCGGCGGAGTAGGCCATGGGCACCTGAGCCCGCCGCAGGGCGCGCTCGAAAGCCCGCGCGATGTCGCGGTGACTGGTGAACCGGAGCCGGCCGCGCTTGGTGTAGCGCAGGCGGACCCGCAGCACGGTCGGCGGCGGGGGCGCACCAGGAGGTTGCTTGGCCAAGTCAGACCACGCTGAGCGGGAGCAGCTTGGCGCCCGTCGGACCGACCTGGATCTCGGTGCCCATCTGCGGGCACACGCCACAGTCGAAGCAGGGGATCCAGCGGCAGTCGTCGAGGTCGGTCTCGTCGAGCGCCTCCTGCCAGTCGGCCCAGAGCCACTCCTTGTCGAGCCCGGAGTCGAGGTGGTCCCAGGGCAAGACCTCCGTCTCCTCGCGCTCGCGGGTGGTGTACCAGTCGACGTCAACGCCGCACGCCGAAGCAGCCGCCATCCAGCGCTCGTAGGAGAAGTGCTCGCGCCAGCCGTCGAAGATGCCGCCGCTGCGCCAGACCTGCTCGAGGACCGCCCCGATCCGCCGGTCACCGCGACTGAGCAGTCCCTCGACCTGACCGGGCTTGCCGTCGTGGTAGCGGTAGCCGATCGCCTTGGCGGTGCTCTTGTCCTTGTTGATCTCGTCGCGGAGCAGCTTGAGTCGCCGGTCGGTGGCGTCTGGGTCGAGCTGGCTGGCCCACTGGAACGGGGTGTGCGGCTTGGGCACGAAACCACCGATGCTCACCGTGCACCGGACGTCGCGGGTGCCGGTGGCCTCGCGGCCGGCCCGGATGACGTCGCGCGCCATCTCGGCGATCTCGAGGACGTCCTCGTCAGTCTCGGTCGGCAGGCCGGCCATGAAGTAGAGCTTCACCTGGCGCCAGCCCGCGGAGTAGGCCGCCGTCACCGTGTCGACCAGGTCCTGCTTGGTCACCGTCTTGTTGATGACCTTGCGCAGCCGCTCACTGCCGCCCTCGGGCGCGAACGTCAGCCCGGAGCGCCGGCCGTTGCGGGACAGCTCCTGCGCGAGGTCGATGTTGAAGGCGTCGACCCGGGTGCTCGGCAGGCTCAGGCTGGTCTGGGTGCCCTCGTAGCGGTCGGCCAGGCCCTTGGCGATGTCGCCGATCTCGGAGTGGTCCGCGCTGGACAGGCTGAGCAGCCCGACCTCTTCGTAACCCGTCGCACCCAGCCCCTGCATCACCATGCCGCCGATGCCGGTGATGCTGCGCTCGCGGACCGGCCGGGTGATCATGCCGGCCTGGCAGAACCGGCAGCCGCGGGTGCAGCCGCGGAAGATCTCGACGCTCATCCGCTCGTGCACGGTCTCGGCCAGCGGGACCAGCGGCGTCTTGGGGTAGGGCCAGGCGTCGAGGTCCATCGTCGTGCGCTTGTGCACCCGAAACGGCACGTCGGGACGGTTGGGGGCGACCCGCTGGATGCGGCCGTCCGGCAGGTAGTCGACGTCGTAGAAGGCCGGGACGTAGACGCCTCCGGAGCGCGCCAGCCGCAGCAGGGTCTCCTCGCGGCTCGCGCCGTCGAGCTTGGCCTGCCGGATCACCGCGGTGATCTCCAGCACGGCCTGCTCACCGTCGCCGAGGACGGCCGCGTCGATGAAGTCCGCGATCGGCTCGGGGTTGAAGGCGGCGTGTCCGCCGGCCAGCACGATCGGGTCGCTCGCGTCGCGGTCCTTGGCGTGGAGCGGGATGCCGGCGAGGTCGAGGTGCTCGAGCATGTTGGTATAGCCGAGCTCGGTCGAGAAGCTGATCCCGAGGACGTCGAACGCCTTGACCGGCCGGTGCCCGTCGACCGTGAACGCGGGTACGCCGGTCTCGCGCATCTTCGACGCGAGGTCCGGCCACACGCTGTAGGTGCGCTCGCACAGGACGCCCGGCTGCTCGTTGAGTACCTCGTACAAGATCATGACGCCCTGGTTGGGCAGCCCGACCTCGTAGGCGTCGGGGTACATCAGCGCCCAGCGCACGGCACAGCTGTCCCAGTCCTTGACCTGGCTGTTGAGCTCGCCGCCGACGTACTGGATGGGCTTCTGCACGAGCGGCAGCAGCGCCTCCAAGCGCGGGAACAGGCTCTCGACAGGCATGCCCCCAGGCTACGTGCGCCCGCAAGGCCCCCATCCACCCGCGGCGGAGGTCTCGGCCGACCATCTCCTGACCTCGGGGTTGGGGGGTCGCCACGCCGGCGCGTCGCACCGTCGACTCCGAGGCCAGCGGATCACTTTCCACAGATCGCGGCCGACGCCCCCGTCAGCGGCCTCGGCCGCCGATCGTGCTGACATGAACGAGCGCGAGCGGCGCCTGGGCGAGTCCACGGCCGGGGTCTGGAACACCGCGGCCGTACACGCCGCCGGGCTGAGCGACGATCACGTCAGGGGTCGACTCGCTGGCGGAGAGTGGCAACAGCTGCGACCCGGGACCTACACAGACGGCGGCGTTGTGCCAGACGCCTTGATGCGCGGCAGCGCTGCGGTGCAGGCCGCGTGCACGGTGCGAAGGGTGGCGGTCGCGGCCGGCCGAACAGCAGGTCGCATGTGGGGCATCCCGCTCGTGGATGACCACGATCCTGCCACTCAGCGCTTCGAGGAGGACCACGATGACGTGGCCTTGACGTTTGGTGAGACAACGGCGAGAACCTTGCACAGCAGGCAACTCGTGCTTGCGGCCGACGACGTGTGCCTGCTGCGCGGCGTACCGGTTCTGTCTCTTCCCCGCACCGTGGTCGACCTCGCCTGCGTGTTGCGTCCGGAGGCGCTCGTGTGCGCGCTGGATTTTGTGTTGCACCAGCAGTGGTTCAGCGCCGGTGAGCTCGCCGGGCTCGCGGAAACCAGGACGGGGTCCCCGGGGGTAGTGGCCCTGCGGCAGGCGGTAGCGCTCACCGACGGACTCGCGGAGTCGGCCCACGAGACGCTTACCCGGCTTCTGCTGAAGCCAGTTCTGCCCGGTCTGCGCTCGCAGGTCGAAGTCTTCGACCGGGCTGTGCGCCTTGTGGCTCGCCTCGACCTCGGCGAAGAGGACCTGCGGCTGGGCGTGGAGTCGGACGGGAGTGCCTATCACCGCGGGCGAGCTGCACAGGACCGGCGGCGTGATGCCCGGACGGGCTGGACCATCGAGCGCTGCAGCTGGTACGAGACGCGCCGCGAGGGCGCCCAGCTGGTACGACGGGTTTTGGCGACCGCGGCGGCACTCCGCGGGCGGACCGCGTGATCAACCATCTCGGAGGCACCGGGGTGACACGCCGGTACGTCGCCCCGGTCACCCCGAGATCAGAAGATCACCACGCGGGGCGGGCGGGGTCAGGGGGCGGCGCTGCGGAGGTGGACGTTCTGCAGCAGCCCGACGGCGACGAGGTTGGCGAACATCGCCGAGCCGCCGTAGGACAGGAACGGCAGCGGCAGTCCCGTCACCGGCATGATGCCGAGCGTCATCCCGATGTTGACGAAGCTCTGGAACGCGAACCAGCACACCACCCCGACGGCGACCAGCCGCCCGAAGGGATCGGCCGCCCGGCCGGCGATCCGCAGCCCGCGCCACAGCACCAGCCCGAGCAGGCCGATGACCGCGCTCCCGCCGACCAGCCCGAGCTCTTCCCCCGCGACGGTGAACACGAAGTCGGTCTGCTGCTCCGGGATGAACTGCCCCTGCGTCTGCGGCCCCTGCAGCAGCCCCGTCCCGGTCAGCCCGCCGGACCCGATCGCATAGCGCGCCTGCCGGGTGTTGTAGCCGACCCCGCGCGGGTCCATCTGGGTGTTGGTGAACGCCGCGAACCGGTCCTTCTGGTACGACGACAGCAGGTGCGGCGCGACCAGCACGCCGAGCGTCACCCCGACGACGATCAACCCGCCGACCCAGCGCAGCGGTGCACCGGAGACGCCCAGCACGCCGAGGATCGTGAAGACCAGCACCATGATCGTGCCGAGGTCGGGCTGCAGGAGGATCAGCCCGAGCGGAACGGCCGACAGCACGAGGACGAGCAGCACGTCGCGGTGCCCCGGCGTCCCGTCCCGGTCGCGGGTCTCCGACAGCAGCATCGCCATGAGCACCACGACGGCGACCTTGGCGAACTCCGAGGGCTGCACCTGGAAGCCCGCAGGCAGTTCGATCCACGAGTGCGCGCCGTTGATGGTGGCGCCGAGCGGCGAGAGCACCGCGATCAGGCCGAGCACGGACGCGGCGTAGACGAGCGGCGCGTAGGTGCGGAGCGAGCGGTAGTCGACCAGCGCCGCGACGCAGGCCAGCGTGACCCCGATGCCGGCGTTGATGAGGTGCTTCTTGAGGAAGGTGTCTGGGTCCAGGCCAGCGCCGACGAGCCGCGGCCGGGTCGCTGACCACACCAGCAGCGCACCGAGCACGACGAGAACCGCGACGGCCAGCGCCAGCACCCAGTCGAGCCGGCGCAGCGGTGACTCGCGCTCCAGCGCGCGCTCGCGCAGCGACGCGTGGCGCTGCTGCAGCACCACGCCGCGCGGCATCGTCACGACGCCCCCCGGCGGACGGTCACGACCGGCGCCGGCCGGCCGGTGCGTGTCCCGGGCGGAGCGACAGTGCCGTCGGCGCGCACGACCGGCAGCTGCGCCGGCAGGGCCGCCGCCGGCAGCACCCGGCGCGCACCTTCGAGCCCGTGGATCCCGGCCCAGATCTCGCGGGTGATGGGAGCGGCCGTCGTACCGCCCGTGCCGCCCTGGTTGACCATCGCCACCACCACGAAGCGCGGCTTGGCGGCCGGCGCGAAGGAGGCGAACCACGAGGTCGGCTGCTGGTCCTGCTTGTCGGCCGTCCCCGTCTTGCCTGCCACCTCGACGACGTCCTGCGGGAAGCCGGCGTAGGCCCGTCGCGCGGTGCCGCCGTCACGGGTGACCCCGGTCAGCGCCGAGCGCATGTAGTCGAGCGTCTCCTTGGCCACCGGCAGCTTCCCGCGTACGACGGGGGCCAGCTCGGTCACCCGGGTGCCGTCGGCCGAGAGCAGGGCGCGGGCGAGCCGCGGCTGGTAGAGCGTGCCGCCGTTGGCGAGCGCGGCGTAGCCAGCTGCCAGCTGCAGCGGTGTGACCGTCACGTCGCCCTGACCGATGGCGAACAGCGCCGCCTCACCGGCCTTGTACGTCGCCCCGTCGACGCAGTTCTCGGCGTTGATCTGCCGCCGGTAGTCGGAGAAGGCGGGGTTCTTGGCGCCCGCGCAGTAGTCGTCCTTGCGCTCGGCGTAGTCGGCCTTGCGGCTCTCGCGCGAGGTGATCGAACCGGGGGCGTCACGGGGCAGGTCGACCCCGGTCGAGCTGCCGAAGCCAAAGGCCTTGGCCATCGTGACGAACGACTCGCGCGGCGTGCCGGTCGGGCGCAGGCCGCCGTCGCGCAGCCACTCGCGGTAGGCCAGCCCGTAGTAGACGGTGTCGCACGACTTGATCAAGGTGGTCCGCAGGTCGATGGTGCCGAGCGTCTCGCCCTCGAAGTTGCGGAAGCTGCGGTTGCCGACGCGAAAGGACGACGGGCAGGCATAGCTGCCGTAGAGCGGGTTGCCGGCCCCGACCGCCGCCGCAGTCGACACGATCTTGAAGGTCGAGCCGGGGGCGAACGTGCCCTGCGTGGCGTTGCTGTAGAGCGGCGCGCCCCGCTTGGGGTCGGTGAGCGCCTGGTAGGTCCGCGGCGTCAGCGGCTTGGTGAACACCGTCGGGTCGTACGACGGATAGCTCGCCATCGCGGCGATGCGGCCGGTGCCTGCCTCCATCACCACGACGGCCCCGGTCGGTGCGCGGTAGAGGATGCCGCGCCGAGGGTCGATCGTCTGCCGGGCCTTGGCGATGCCCTTGGCCAGCGCGGTCTCGGCCACCCGCTGCAGGTCGCGGTCGAGAGAGAGCACCAGGGCGTCACCGGCCTGGGCCGGCGTCGTCGCGTGGGTCCCCGTCACGTTGCCGCGCCGGTCGACGAGCAACTCCTGGCGGCCGTCCACCCCGCGCAGCTCGGCGTCGTAGACCTCTTCGATCCCGCCCCGGCCGACCTTGGCGGTGGTGAGCCCGCCGTAGCGCGGGTCGGCC
>JANPHZ010000040.1:0-3109 GCA_031424715.1 Frankiaceae bacterium | reverse complement strand
GCGACCAGCCGGTACGACGAGAGGGCCTGCGCCGTCGCGGCGAACCCCATTGCCCCCACCAGGTGGGTGAGCTCGACGAAAGTGCTGTAGGCCTTGGGTTCCGGCGCCTCGTGCCACAGCGAGGCGAGCAGGTGGGTCTTGCCGACGCCGTAGCCGCCGTCGAGGTAGACCCCCTGCGGCGCGGGCAGCCGCTTGCGGAACCGGGACGGCCGGGCCGCCAGGCGCCGGGCGAAGGCGGTGAGCTCTGCGACCGCCTTCGCCTGCGAGGGCTGCGCAAGGTCGGGCTGGTACGTCGAGAAGCGAGCAGCAGCGAAGCGCGGCGGCGGCACCAGCGTCGCCAGCAGGTCAGCCGCACCGACCTCGGGCTCGCGGTCGACCAGGCGGACGGCAGGCACGATCAGCGAGCCTACGGTCGCGCCTTAGGGTCGCAGGATGACGACGACCACTGCCGGAGCCGACCCCGCCGTTGTCGGCCCCTATCTCGCTGAGGTGCTCGGCGACGAGGCCTGGCGCTCCCCCGGCGTGGAGCTCATCGCGGGAGGCAAGTCCAACCTGACCTACCGGGTCTCGAGCGCGGTGGGCGACGTCATCCTGCGCCGGCCGCCGCTCGGGCACGTGCTGCCGACCGCGCACGACATGAACCGCGAGTACACCGCGATGCACGCGCTGCGCGACACCGCCGTACCGGTTCCGAAGATGCTGCACCTCGAGCGCGACCCGGCCCTGCTGGGCCAGCCCTTCTACGTGATGGAGGCGGTCGAGGGGCACATCTGCCGCGAGTCGATCCCGGCCGGTTACGCCGACGAGCCGGCGCAGCGCCGCGCGATCGGCGAGGGGCTGGTGCGCACCCTGGGTGACCTGCACAACGTGACGCCCGCGGATGTGGGACTGGCTGAGTTCGGCCGGCCGGAGGGCTATCTCGCACGGCAGGTGTCGCGGTGGAGCAAGCAGTGGGACGCCACCCGCATCCCCGGCCTGGAGAGCATCGACGCCCTGGCCGCCGAGCTGGCGGAGACGCTCCCCGCGACCCAGCGGCACACGATCGTGCACGGCGACTTCCGCCTCGACAACACGATCCTGGACCCGAGCATGCCGGGGAAGATCGCTGCCGTCCTGGACTGGGAGATGTGCACCCTGGGCGACCCGCTCGCTGACCTGGGGATCCTGCTCGTCTACTGGTCGCAGGCCGATGACGCCGACGCCCGCAACCTCGGCAACGTCGTGCAGTCCGCGACGGTGCTGGAGGGCTTCCCCGACCGGGCCGAGGTCGCGCGCCTCTACGGCGAGCGCAGCGGCCTCGACCTCGAGCGGCTTCCTTGGTATGTCTCGTTCGCCTTCTGGAAGCTCTCGGTCGTCATCGCCGGGATCGTCGCCAGGGTGCAGGGCGGCGCCATGGTCGGCTCCGGGTTCGACGGAATCCAGGAGCGGATCGAACCCCTCGTCAGCCTCGGGCAGCAGACGTTGAGCGAGAACCGGGTCCACTGAATCGGCGTACCTGCAGGGCCCACAGGATCAGCGGGATCTGCAGCGGAAGCCGGGCGACGGCCAGCCAGCGCGGGGTGTCGCCCGGGTGCACGGCCATCTCGATGTTGCCCGGGAAGACCGCCAGCAGCAGCAGCGCAGTGGCTGTCGCGCCGACGCGACGCGTCCTGGGCGGCAGCAAGAGCAGTGCGCAGCCGAGCTCGGCGACCCCACTGCCGTAGACCCACGCTCGGGCCGAACCGGGCAGCCATGACGGGATGAGGGCGTCGTACGGCTCCGGCTTGACGAAGTGCAGCGCACCCGCGCCGAGCAGGACGGCAGCCAGCAGGTAGGGCGAGGTGCGGCGCAGGCGGGTCACTGGGGCAGGCTAGGGCGGTGAGTCACGATCTGCCTGCGGGCATCTACCGCCACTACAAGGCCGAGCGCTACTACCTCGTCCTCGGCCTCGGCCACGACGCCAACGACGACGCGCGCACGGTGGTCGTCTACGTCCCGCTTTACGTCGACGCGGCCGAACCCGGGCCGCGGCTCGCGGTGCGCACGCTCGAGGACTTCACTGCCTGGGTCGACCCGGCCACGCGCGCGACGGTCGAGCCGGGAACCCCTGGCGGCGTACGACGTTTCACGTTTGTGCCCGACACCCAGCAGGCCTCATGACCACTGCCGACCCGACCGCCTTCGCGGCGCTCGGGTTCTTCCCCGCAGACCACGCCGCTGCCGAGAGCGGCAAGGTCTACGCCAGCGGGGCCTACTGGAACACCTTGCGCTTCCCGGAGTTCCCGGCGGTCGTGCCGTCCATCTCGCTGGTTGCCGTGCTGCAGCAGCCCTTCCACGCCGCGCATCAGGACCACGAGTTCCACATTGCGCTGGAAGACGCCGACGGCCGGCGGCAGGAGTTCGAGGTGCGCGGGCAGTTCCGCGCTGTCCCCGGTGTCGACAGCCGCTACGGCGAGGCCAACATCATCCCGATCACCGTGCCCGTCTACGGCCTCGGCTTCGAGGAGCCGGGCGACTTCTCCTTCGTGCTGCTGGTCGACGGTGCCGAGCTGGCCCGCTACCCGATCCACGTCGTCCGCACGTAACCCCGCAGCGGCTCAGAAGGGATTGGCTCCGGTCGCGTCGCCAGGCATCGCGCTGCTTGTCGCGCCGAGCATCTCGTCATTGGACAGTCCGAGCCAGGCGCCGTAGACGCCTCCCAGGGAGACCGGCGCGCCCATGAGCCACAGGAAGTGGACCTCAACGGCGAGGAAGACGAAGAGCCCGACAACAGCCAGCATGACGGCCATGGCGACCGGTCGCCGCCTACGCACCGGCGTCTGCGCTTCTGTCTCGTTGACCTCGTCCATGACTCCCCCTCGGCGTCGGTTGGCGCGTCCAGCCAGGGCAAGTGTCTCGATCGATCTCAACCGGGGTCAACGGTTTCGGCCTGTCACCCACCCGACACTTCGCCGACCCGGTCGTGCGCGCAGCACGGCAGACTGGAACGCATGGACCTGCCGGTGATGCCGCCCGTCAAGCCGATGCTGGCGAAGTCGGTGCCTGACCTCCCGACAGCGCCCGGCCTGGTCTACGAACCCAAGTGGGACGGCTTCCGGTGCATCGTCTTCCGCGACGGCGACGAGGTCGA
>JANPHZ010000039.1:0-16719 GCA_031424715.1 Frankiaceae bacterium | reverse complement strand
GCGCGCAGCGCTTCCAGGGGGGTCATGCCCAGCTCTCGGCAGGCCAGCGCGATCACGAACGGCATCGAGGTGGTGTAACTGGTGCCCGGATTGCAGTCAGTGGCCAGAGCGACGGTGACCCCTGCCTCCAGCAGCGTGCGGGCTGGGGCGTAGGCCGATGCTGTGCTGAACTCCGCGGCCGGCACGAGCACCGCGACGACCGCGGCCTCGCGCAAGGCGGTCACGTCGCTCTCGGACAGGTGAGTGCAGTGGTCCGCACTGGCGGCACCGAGCTCGGCGGCGAGCTGGACTCCCCCGCTGTGGCCGAGCTGGTTGGCGTGGACGTGCACGTCCAGCCCTCGGGCGGCACCGGCGGTGAGGATGCGGCGGCACTGCTCCACGTCGAAGGCCCCCTCCTCGCAGAAGGCGTCGATCCCCGTCGCCACCCCGGCGACCGCGTCCAGCATGGGCCCCTGAACGAGCGCGACGTAGTCGGCCGGTGTCGTGTCGTCCGGCACGACGTGGGCGCCGAGGAAGGTCCGGTGCGCCGTCAGCGTCGCGGCCACCTCTAGGCAGCGGAGCTCATCAGCGACGGTAAGTCCGTAGCCGCTTTTGATCTCGAGCGTCGTCGTGCCCGACCGCAGGGCCTCCGCGGCGAGCCGGGTGGCCCGCACCCGCAGCTGAGGGGTCGGCAGATCCCGGGTGGCGCGCACAGTCGTACGGATTCCGCCGGCGGCGTAGGGCTTTCCGGCCAGGCGCGCCTCGAACTCCTCGGCCCGGTCGCCGCCGAAGACCAGGTGGGTGTGGCTGTCCACGAAGCCTGGTACGACGGTGGCTCCCGCCGCGTCGATCCGTTCGTCCGCCACTGGCGTCACCGCAGCAGAGCCCACCCAGGCAACCCGGCCGGCGTCCAGCACAATGGCGGCGTTGGTTCGCACCGGCTGGTCCGTCTCCCAGGTGACCAGCGTGCCGATGTTGGTGACGAGCAGCGCGGTCACAGCATCGGCATGTCGATGCCGCGCTCGCGGGCCGTCGCGCGCGCGATGTCGTAACCCGCGTCGGCGTGCCGGACGACCCCTGTCCCGGGGTCGTTGGTGAGCACCCGTTCAACCCGCCTGGCCCCGTCGGCAGTGCCGTCGGCGAGCACCTGCGCCCCTGCGTGGATCGACTTGCCCATGCCCACCCCGCCACCGTGATGCACGGCCACCCACGAGGCGCCGGAGGCGACGTTGAGCAGCGCGTTGAGGACGGGCCAGTCGGCGATCGCGTCCGACCCGTCCTGCATCGCCTCGGTCTCCCGGTACGGCGAGGCCACCGAGCCGCTGTCGAGGTGGTCGCGGCCGATGACGACCGGGGCACTGATCCGCCCGGAGGCCACGAGGTCGTTCAGGATCGCGCCGGCCTTGGCGCGCTCGCCGTAGCCCAGCCAGCAGATGCGAGCCGGCAGACCCTGGAAGGAGATTCGCTCGCGAGCCTTGGGGATCCAGCGCTGGACGAAGGCGTTGTCGGGGAACGCCGCGAGCAAGGCGTCGTCGGCGGCCGCGATGTCCTGCGGGTCTCCGGACAGCGCGACGAACCGAAACGGGCCGATCCCCTCGCAGAAGAGCGGCCGGATGTAAGCGGGGACGAACCCGGGGTAGGCAAAGGCGTCAGCCAGCCCGGCCTGCTTGGCCTCGCCGCGCAGGTTGTTGCCGTAGTCGAAGACCTCCGCGCCGGCCGCGGCGAACCCGACCATCGCGCGGCAGTGCTCGACCATCGAGGCGCGCGCCCGATCGACGTACTCCGAGGGCTTGAGCCGGCGCAGCTCCAGGGCGTCAGACAAGGACAGTCCGGCAGGGACGTAGCCGTGCAGCGGATCGTGCGCGCTGGTCTGGTCGGTCACGACGTCGAACTGCTCACCCGCAGCCAGCAGGGCGGGCAGGGCCTCGGCAGCGTTGGCGACGACGCCGATGGACAGGGCCAGCCCGCGGGCCGCCGCCTCGCGGGCACGCGCCAGCGCGGAGGGGAGGTCGTCGGCCTGCTCGTCGAGGTAGCGCGTCTCGAGCCGCTTGGCGATCCGGGTCGGGTCGACGTCGAGGCACAGCGCGACGCCGCCGTTCATGGTCACGGCAAGCGGTTGGGCGCCGCCCATCCCGCCGAGGCCGGCGGTGAGCACGACCTTGCCGCGCAGCGTCCCGTCGTAGCGCTGCTCGGCCAGGGCGGCGAACGTCTGGAAGGTGCCCTGCACGATGCCCTGGCTGCCGATGTAGATCCACGACCCCGCGGTCATCTGGCCGTACATCGTCAGACCCATCGCCTCGAGCTGCCAGAAGTCCTCCCAGGTCGACCAGCTCGGCACCAGCAGGGAGTTGGCGATGAGGACCCGCGGTGCGTGTTCGAAGGTGCGGAAGACCGCGACCGGCTTGCCGCTCTGCACCATCAGCGTCTCGTCATCCGCGAGGCGCAGGAGCGTCTGCTCGATCGCGGCGAGCGAGGCGTGGTCCCGGGCCGCCTTGCCGTTGCCGCCGTAGACCACCAGGTCCTCGGGCCGCTCGGCGACATCGGGGTGCAGGTTGTTGCGCAGGCAGCGCAGCGCCGCCTCCTGGTGCCAGCCCTTGCACTGCAGCGTGCTCATGTCAGCCCAGCCTTCCGGTCACCGTCTCCACCGCTGCGAGCAGCGCGCCCGACTGCACCAACGCGACCGCCGCCTCCAGCTCGGGGCTGAGGTAGCGGTCCGGTCCCGGGCCCGGCACGACCTCGCGCAGCGCGGCGAGCGCCGCGCCGGTCCCGTCCGCCGGCCGCAATGGTTGGCGCAGGTCCAGCGCCCGCGCGGCCGTGAGCAGCTCGATGGCCAGCACTCGGCCCAGTCCATCGACCGTACGGCGGAGCTTGCGCGCTGCGCTCCAGCCCATCGAGACGTGGTCCTCCTGCATCGCCGAGCTCGGGATCGAGTCGACGCTGGCCGGCGCCGCCAGGCGCTTGAGCTCACTCACCACGGCGGCCTGGGTGTACTGCGCGATCATCAGCCCCGAGTCGACCCCGGGATCGTGCGCCAGGAAGGCAGGGAGGCCGTGCGACCGATTCGGGTCGAGCATCCGGTCCGTACGCCGTTCGCTGATCGAGGCAAGATCCGCAGCCGGGATGGCCAGGAAGTCGAGCACGTAGGCGAGGGGCGCACCGTGGAAGTTGCCGTTGCTCTCGAGCCGGCCGTCGGGGAGCAGGACGGGGTTGTCAATCGCGCTGGCAGACTCGCGCGCTGCCACCAGCCGGGCGTGCGCCAGCGTGTCGCGCAACCCGCCCGCCACCTGCGGCGCGCAGCGCACGGAGTAGGCGTCCTGCACCCGGGTGTCGTCGGGACCGCGATGGGACGACACGATGGGCGAGCCGGCCAGGAGCACACGCATGTTGGCTGCGGCGACGGCCTGCCCGGTTTGGGGCCGCAGCTCCATCAGGTCCTGCGCCAGCACCCGGTCGGTGCCGAGCAGCGCCTCCAGGCTCATGGCCGCCGTCACGTCCGCGCTGCGCGCCAGCCGCTCGAGGTCGGCGCAGGCGAGCATCAGCATCGCGAGCATCCCGTCGGTGCCGTTGATGAGGGCCAGCCCCTCCTTCTCCGCCAGAACGACGGGATCGATGCCGGCCTCGGCTAGCGCCGCTCCGGCGTCGAGCAGCTGGCCGTCAACACGCACCTCGCCCTCCCCCATCACCGCCAGCGCGGCATGCGCCAGGGGAGCGAGATCGCCTGAGCAGCCGAGGGATCCGAACTCGCGTACGACGGGGGTGATTCCGGCGTTGAGCACGTCGGCATAGGCTGCCGCCGTCTGCGGCCGCACGCCGGTGCGCCCGGTCGCCAGCGTCTGCAACCGCAGGACCATGAGGCCACGAACGACTTCGGCCTCGACCTCGTCGCCACTGCTGGCCGCGTGCGAGCGCACGAGACTGCGCTGCAACCGGGCGCGTAGATCTGGGGTGATGTGCCGGGTCGCGAGAGCACCGAAGCCGGTCGAGATGCCGTAGACGGCGCGGTCCGACGCCGCCATCTCGTCAACGTGCCCGCGGGCCTGCTCTAGGCGGGTCACGGCCTGGGGCGACAACGAGACGGCCTCGCCGTCGCGGGCGACCCGCACGAGGTCGGCCTCGGTCAGGGGGCTGTCCCCGAGGAGCACCGCCACGCCGGTCAGACCCCGCCGCGAGGCCGGGCGCCGGCGAAGACGCAGCCGACCGACAGCACACCGGCCACGAGGGCCGCCCCGATGTTGCCGACGTACAGCAGGTAGACGAGGGCGAGGAACAGACCCACAGCTGCATAGAAGAAGAGGTTGCGCGGCCGCTTTCCGGTGGGGCTGGTCATCGCCCGAACCTAGCCGCCCCCCACCTGTCGGAACTCAAGAGGCGACGAGACCGCTCTCGAACGCCGCGATGACGGCCTGGACCCGGTCGCGGGCGCCGAGTTTGGCGAGCACGGCAGCGACATGCGTCTTGACCGTCCCGGTGGACAGTACGAGTTCAGCCGCGAGCTCAGCGTTGCTCAGCCCCTGCGCCATCAGCACCAGCACTTCGCGCTCGCGTGCAGTGAGCCGATCTACCGGATGGGCCGTGGTCC
This sequence comes from Frankiaceae bacterium, assembly GCA_031424715.1. Classification (GTDB taxonomy): domain Bacteria; phylum Actinomycetota; class Actinomycetes; order Mycobacteriales; family SCTD01; genus RYN-124. The sequence continues at coordinate 12,161 of JANPHZ010000039.1, read as the reverse complement.
GGGTTCCGTGCCGGCGGACATGGGCCACCACCGCCGCCGTGACGGCGGGATCGAGCCGCGACTCGCCGGCCGCAACGGCATGCACCGCAGCCAGCAGGTCCTCGGGTCGGGTGTCCTTGAGTAGGAACCCGTGCGCGCCGGCCTGCAGCGCCTCAAACAGAACCTCGTCCTGTCCGAAAGTCGTCAGCACCAGCACTCGGGTCCGGGGCACGTCGGCGACGATCCGGCGAGTGGCTTGGATGCCGTCGCAGTGGGGCATCCGCACGTCCAGCAGCGCGACGTCGGGACGGTGCGCCGCAACCAGCTGCACCGCCTCGTTTCCATCGGCCGCTGCCCCGACGATCTCCAGCGCGGGATCGGTGCCCAAAATGGTGAGCAGGCCCGCCCGAACGAGCGCCTGATCCTCAGCCAGGACGACGCGGATGCTCATGGCACGGGCCGGGGCAGCGGGAAGGTCGCCCGCACCAGCCAAGCGGCGCCGTCCGGCCCCACGTCGAGCGTCCCGTCATGCAGATCGACCCGCTCGCGCATCCCGACCAGACCCCGACCACTGCTCGGCATTCTGGCGATAGGTCCCGTCGGCAGGCCGTTGCGTACGCAGACCTCGACAGCGCCGGCGGCGCAGTTGACGAGGACCGTGGTCGGGACCGGGCCACCGTGCCTGAGCGCATTGGTCAGCGCCTCCTGCACCACCCGGTGTGCGGAAAGGGCAACACCCGGTGGCACTCCCTCGACATCTCCGGTCAGCTGCAGCTCCACCGGCAGCCCGGCCGTGCGCACCTGGTCGACCAGCGCGGGCAAGCCGCGCAGATCCGGCTGGGGAGCGCGGGCCTCCCCCGAGTCGCGCAGCACGCCGAGCATGGATCGCAGTTCGATCAGTGCCTGTCGCCCGGTTCTCTCGACGGCCTCCAGGGCGTCCCGGCTCGGCGAGCCGGGGTGGGCCAGTCGTGCGGCGCCAGCCTGCACCACCATCAACGACACTGCGTGGGCCACGACGTCGTGCAACTCCCGGGCGATGCGGTCGCGCTCTTGACCGGCCGCCTCGCGGGTCTCTGCCTGTTGCTCAGCGAGGAGCACGGCCGCCGTCGCACCAGCCTCCCCTGCCGCCAGCGCCTGCCGGCGGGAGAGCCGACCGACCAGCCACGGGGCCCCCCAGATGACGAACGGGAAGAAGTCGTCTACGTGACCCTCGGCGCTAGCCACGAAGGACGTCCAGACCGCCAGGAGCGAGAGCGATCCCGCTAGGAGTGCCCGCCGACCGGCGAGATGGGCCGCAGCCGAGTAGACCGCGCACAAGATTCCGATGAAGATCGTCTGCGGTCCGAAACGCCCAGGTGCGGTCGCTGTGACGTACAGGTTCACCAGGCAGATCGCCGTCAACGGCAGCTCCGGCCAGCGCAGCCGCCACGCCAACAGAAGGCCGGCAGGCAGCAGCAGCATCAGCGCGAAAACGGGGTGCGCGGCCTGCTGCACATCGACCACCATGACGACAGCGACGGCTGCCGCCAGGGCAACCTCCGAGGGAGGCGTCCCCCAACGCCCCATCAGTGCGCGCAGGCGGTTCACCGGCGCACCGTAACGGGCCGCGCCGGCTGCGGCGCCTGTCGTACGACCGAGAGCCTCTCGGTCTGCAGACAGAGGAAGAGTTCCTTCCTCCGACCGGTCCCCTCACGGCGCAGGCTCCCTAACGTCGCCGCCATCAACGCAAACCACCCTTTGGAGGAGATCGATGAAGCACACCTGGGTTCCCTACATGGCCATCGCTGCCGGAGCAGCGCTGCTCCTCAAGGCAGTCTTGATCATCAGCAACGGCGCCGGCGACTTCGGCGGAGTTGCCACCACGGTCATGTACCTCGGCGGCCTCATCCTCGCTCTTGTCGCCGCAGTCGGTTTCGGGCTCAACCAGCGGGTAGGTCGGCGCTCGCTGGTAGCCATCGGCGCCGTCGTACTGCTGATCCTGTGGGTGATGGGTATCAGTGACCTCACCGCGCCGGTGTTCGAGGCAGCCATCGGCGACGAGGTCTACGTCGGCGACGAGGGGCCGGTCGGGCTGCTGGGCGCGCTTCTGATCGCGCTCGGGGCACGCGCGAGGATGACCGAGCGGCAGTCCGTCCTGGCGTAGCCATCACCCGACCCTGGGCGCCAGCGTGGATACAGTGCGGGCATGGCGCCCTGGGTCGTGTGGTTGCTGCTCGCTGCCGGTTTGGCGGTGGCCGAGGTCCTGACGCTGACCTTGCTCCTCGGCCTCCTCGCCGGGGCGGCCGTCCTGGCCGCAGGCGCCGACCTGCTCGGCGTTCCGCTCGCCGGTCAGGTCGCCGTCTTCGCGGCGTCGGGGGCGGTGCTGACCCTCGGCGTCCGTCCCATCGCCCGGCGACACCTGCGGTCCGCGCCGGCCATCGCCACCGGCGTCGCCGCGCTGCACGGTCGGACCGCTGTCGTGACCACCGCGATCGACAGCACCGGCGGCCGAGTCAAGCTGGGCGGGGAGTCCTGGGCAGCCAGGGCGCTCGACCCGACGACCGCGCTCGCCGCAGGCACCTCGGTGACCGTCGCGGAGGTCGACGGCGCCACTCTCGTCGTCTATCCCACGGAGCTCGCATGACCTCGCTCATCGTCGCCCTGGCCGTGACGGCCGTCGTCCTGACCGTGCTGGGCAAGTCGGTGCGCATCGTCCCGCAGGGCAACGCCCAGCTCGTCGAGCGGCTCGGCCGCTACCAGCGCACCCTCGAGCCGGGTTTGGCCATCGTCGTGCCGTTCATCGATCGACTGCGCTCGCGCATCGACCTGCGCGAGCAGGTCGTGAGCTTCCCGCCCCAGTCGGTCATCACCAAGGACAACCTGGTCGTCGGCATCGACACCGTCATCTACTTCCAGGTAACCGACCCGCGGGCGGCGTCGTACGAGATCGCTGACTTCATCCAGGGCATCGAGCAGCTCTCGGTCACGACGTTGCGCAACGCGATCGGCAACCTGCAGCTTGAAGAGACCTTGACCAGTCGCGACGCCATCAACGGCCAGCTGGGGGCGGTGCTGGACGAGGCGACCGGCAAGTGGGGCATCAAGGTCAACCGGGTGGAGCTGAAGTCGATCGAGCCGCCCGCGTCCATCAAGGACTCGATGGAGAAGTCGATGCGCGCCGACCGCGACAAGCGCGCGGCGATCCTCACGGCAGAAGGTGAGAAGTCGGCGGAGATTCTGTCCGCCGAGGGTCGCAAGCAGTCCATGATCCTGCGCGCTCAGGGCGACGCCGAGGCCGCGATCCTGCGCGCCCAGGGCGAGGCCAGCGCCATCGCGACCGTCTACGCCGCCTTGCACGAGGCCAACATCGACGACCGGCTGCTGGCCTACAAGTACATCGACAAGCTCACCGACATCGCGGCGGGCGACGCCAACAAGGTGTGGTTCCTGCCGAGCGATGTCCCGGCCGCGGTCGCTCAGGGACTGGGCGCGGCTGTCCGGGCGACTCGCCCCTAGCTCCTGCGCCGTCGCCGGGTCACGGCTAGCCCGGCAGCAGCTGCAGCGAGCGCCGCGACCACCGCGGCGATCACCGGTCCGCTCAGTCCTGGGGACTCCACCGGCGCCGTCGGCACGGTGGTGAACGGTCCTGCCTCGGCCGACGGTGACGCGACCGCCGCCACGCTCGGCGGCGGCGAGGGGGACGGACGCGCGCTCGTCATCGTGGCCGACGGCGCGACAGGCTGGACGACCCTGTTGATGCGCACGTTGCGGGCGCCGGCGTAGCGCGAGCCAGGACACTCCCTCACGACGTCCGGCAGGGACACCTCCACAACGTCAACGCCGCGGGGGGCCTCAACCGAGGTGCGCGCCCTGCCCTGGCTGTCCACGGTTGCGGTCACCCGTTCGCTGCTGTCGCCGGCACGTACGGCGAACGTGACCCGACCCTGCGGACCGTTGCACGTCGATGCCGTCAGTCGCAGCCGGCCCCCCTCGACCGGGCGGCGCGGGAAGACCGAGAGGGTAAGAGCGCCAGGCACGACGCGCACCTGCACCGAGCCGCTCGGGGGGTACTCCTCCGGCGGCCCACAGAACGGCTCGGCGTAGACGCGCACCGAGCCGGGGCGGGCCTGCGCGGGGACCGTGAGCCGTACGGCGAAGGGGTACTTCTCGCGGGCGTCGTCGTAGCGGGTGGCCTGGGGAGCACGGACGACGACGTTGTCAGCGGCGCCGTCGTAGCGGGTGAAGACCAGGTGCCCGTCAACGACCGCGCAGTCGCTGAAGCCGGTCAGGGTCAGGGCGCTGCGGGGAGCGACGGAGCTGGGCGAGACCGAGAGGGTGGTGGCGTTGTCGGCCGGGGCCGCTCCGACAGGCGATGCGGTAGTCAGCACCGTCAGCGCGACAGCGCTGACGGTCGAGCCACGCCGGGCGCGCACCTGCGCCTAGCCGCAGGGGATGGTGCGGGCGCGCGGGACACCGAAGTTGGGTCGGTCGAGGTGGAGGTCGACCCGGATGCCCATCGACGGCAGCGGCAGGTGCTTGAGGACGACGCAGCGGCCGGTCTCGAGGTCGGTGAGCCGCAGCTTGTAGCTGCCGGCGTAGACCGTGCCGGTGCTGTAGTAGCCGCCCGACGCGGTGAAGACGGCGAACGCCTGCAGCAGCTGGCCGGTGCTGGTGCGGCCGTTGGCGTCGTTCTCGAACATCGACACCCGCACCCGGTTGCCCTCGGCCCGCGTGGTCCCGTCGGCGAAGATGACGCCCTGCAGCCGGGCCGTCCCGCGCTCGTAGGCCTTGAGCGGCCGGATCGTCCCGAAGTCGGCCGACAGCATCCCGTTGCCCGAGCGGTGCGGGAAGGCGCCGACGCTGAACCGGGGGCGCACGTAGTCGAAGTCCGTCACCAGCGCGCCGCTGGGCAGTCGCTTCTTCAGGTAGATCTCGACGTCGAAGCGGGTCAGCCGCTCAGCCCAATGGTGCTGGCAGACGACCACGCAGGCGCGCGTCATGTCGCTGTTGCCCATCACGATCCCGTGGGGGAACTGCGGGGCCTGCTTGCCCAGACCCCCGGTGAACGGGCCGCTGCGGTAGTAGCTGGGTTCGGTGGTGTTCTCGCAGGCCGCCTTGTAGGGCTCGCCGCCGTAAACGGGGTCGACAACGGTCGGGAGAGCCGTCGGCTTGCCCTTGCACGGCGCGTAGACCGAGCCGTTATTGAGATCAGTCGAGGTCAGTCCCGGCTCCACGCCGATCACGCCACCGGCCACGCTGTGCACCCCATCGAAGCGGATGCGGACGGCGTCCGCGACCCGGACTTTCGGGTAGTCCTCGGTGTTGGGCGACGTCGTCACGCCGGGCAGCGGCGGCGTCACGGGCGGAGCGGGCGGGCCGGCCTGCGCAGCCGGCGCCGCGAGCAGCACGGCGAGGCAGGAGCTGGCTACGGCGGCGCTCAGCAGGGCGATGCCCCGGCTCCCCCGCCTCGCCACGTCGTGAGCATAAGTGCTCACGTGGCGTCACCGGAACGTGTCGGCCGGCGGACGGCGCCGACGACCGTGGCAAGCGGGCCGAACCGAGCGACCGCAGTTGCCGTGAGGAGGATCAGGGTCAGCGCGAACCCCTCGAGCCAGCCGACGGACCGTGGTCCGCTGTCCGCAGTCAGCACCGTCGGGGTGTCCGGCGCCGCCGCCGGCAGCTCGGACGACGGGGCGGCCAGCTCCTGAGCCAGCAGACCGGGCGGCAGCTGGGTCGGGACGCTGCCGGGGGCAGCCAGCTCCTGCGCCACACCGGTCGTGAGCGTGACCGAGAACAGCGTCGAGCGCAGCGACAGGGCTCGGGCCACGGACACGCCACTGACCTGCACCGGCCCGACCGAGCCGTCCAGGCGCACGAGCGTGACCCGTCCCGAAGACCCGCGCCCGACGATGCTCAGCCCGGTGAGGCGTCCGGCGTAACCGAGCCGACTCGCGACGGACTCCACCGACGGCGTCACCTCCCAGGCATCGACATCGCCCGGCGCGACGACGTTGCTGGGCAGGTAGGGCGAGGTGGAGTCGCCCCCGAAGCCTTCACCGGGCGACGCCGTACGCCCACCCGCATTGGCGCTGTAGTAGGTGCTGGCCAGGCTGCCGCGATAGGTGATGACCTCGCCCCGGGTGGCCTGCGCGGCCGCTGTGGTCGCCGATCCCTCGTTGGTCGCGCCGATGTAGACCTGGCAGCGGGTGTCGTCACACAGGTCGTAGCCGAGGGGCCGGCCTTGGCCGGTGGCCCGGAGCGCGTAGGTGCGGGCGGCCACAGCCTGCACCTGAAGGGCAGCGGGCTGCCAGCTCTTGGGCACCTCACCCAGACCCTGCAGGTAGGTCTCGAGGTCGACCAGGTTGACCAGCCGGAACCCCTGCCGGGACAGCGCCTGCACCTGACCGCGGTAGGAGCGTCCGGTGTCGCGCACCTGAGTGACGCCGCCGCCAGCCGGCGTGATCGTGACCGGCTCGGCACTGTCAAAGGCGTACGACGACCGGGTGGCACTGGGCGTCGGGGTCGCCGAGCCGGTCGCGGCCGGCGACGGGCTGGGGCTGGGGCTGCGCGAGGTCGACGGCGAGGGGGTGGGCGACGGCGGGGCCACGGACGGCGACGGCGTGCCCGACGGCAGGGCCATGGGCAGTGGCGTCGGAGTCGGCGACTCTTCCACGAACGCCGCCCGCAGCGCCACCGGACGAGCTCCGGCGGGTTCGCGAACGTGGTAGCCCGCGTCGTCGTACGACACGACGAGGACGCTGCCGGGCGGCACCTCGCTCACGCGCGCTCCGGCACTCACCCGACCGCCGCTCGGCAGCGCGACCGTGACCGAGCCGATCGGCGCTTCGGCCTCCCACACGGCCACCGCAAGGGTGGCGCTGCGCGACGCGCGTCCGGTTCCGGGATAGAAGTGGTTGAGGATCTGCTCGCGCCCGAGCCCGGACAGCGCCATCGCCTGCGCACTGACCTGCGCCATTCCAACGCCGTGTCCGTAGCCCCGGCCGTCGAACGCGAAGACCTGCTGCGCCGCCGGCGCGGCGCCCGCCGGACTGGCAAGCGCGACCACGACGCCGGCCAGGACAGCACGCAGGACCGGTCGGGTCACCGGCGGTGCAGCGGGGCAGGCATACAGGTCAGGGTAGGTCGCGCCAGCTCAGTCGGCCGGCTGCCAGCTGCCGTCGTCAGCCAGCCGGGCCACCCGCACGTGCATCGTCGACTGGTGGTGCAGCGCCGCCTGCACCGCGCGGTGCAGACCGTCGTCGAGGTAGAGCTCACCCTGCCACTGGAAGACGTGCCCGAACAGGTCACCGAAGAAGGTCGAGTCCTCGGCGAGCAACACGTCGAGGCGCAGCTCGGCCTTGACGGTGATGAGATCGGCCAGCCGCACCTGGCGGGGCGGGATGGTCGCCCAGTCGCGCAGCGACATCTGCGGCGGTAGGTAGGGCCGCTCGCTCAGCACGCCGTTGAAGACCTTGCCCCCCGAGGCGGGGCGGCGGCGCGGGATCGACGGACGCGGGTGGCTCACGGCTGCCAGTGTGCCCCGCTCCGCGCTGTTCACCCGTGACCCCACGCGCGGCCCGGTGCGTCGGCCTATCTTCCGGGGATGACGCCATCGCTGCCCGACCTGCTCGACCAGGTGCTGCCCGGGGCCCGCGCCGACCTCGAGGCCCTGGTCCGCATCCCGTCGATCTCCTCCGATCCCGACCGGGCCGACGACGTACGCCGGGCGGCGGATGCCGTCGCGACACATGCGCGCGACGCGGGGGCCACCGAAGTCGAGGTGCTCAGCACCCGCGCAGGCGCGCCCGCGGTCATCGCGACTTGGCCGGCGCCCGCGGGCGCTCCCACCGTCCTGCTCTACGCCCACCTCGACGTGCAGCCCACCGGGCCAGAGCAGGACTGGACCGACCCGCCCTTTGCGCCCACCGAGCGCGACGGCCGGCTCTATGGCCGGGGCGCCGCCGACGACAAGGCCGGGGTGCTCATGCACCTGGCGGTCCTGCGGGCCTTCGGCGGGACGCCACCGGTCGGCGTCACACTGTTCATCGAGGGCGAGGAGGAGATCGGCTCACCCACCCTGGTGGACCTGCTCGCCGAGCACCGCGACCGGCTCCGGGCCGACGTGATCATCATCGCCGACTCGGCTAACGCTGCCGTCGACGTGCCGTCGTTCACGACCAGCCTGCGCGGTCTGGTCGACCTGGTCGTCGACGTACGACTGCTGGACCGACCCGTGCACTCGGGCATGTTCGGCGGTCCTGTCGGCGACGCGCTGACCGGGCTGTGCCGGCTGCTCGCGACCCTGCACGACGACAACGGCGACGTCGCCGTCAAGGGCTTGCACGTGGCCACCTCGGCGGCTCCAGAGCTCGACGAGGCGGTGTTCCGGGCCGACGTCGGGCTGTGCGGGTCAGGTCACCTGATCGGCACCGGCACGCTCCCGGAGCGGCTGTGGCACCACCCGGCGCTGTCGGTCATCGGGCTGGACGCGCCGTCGGTCGCGCAGGCCTCCAACGTCCTGCTCCCCCGGGCCCGGGCCAAGCTCAGCCTGCGCATCGCCCCCGGTGACGACCCGGCGCGCGCGATGGCCGCACTCACCGACCACCTCACCGCGCACTCCCCCTGGGGCGCCGAGGTCACGGTCACGGAGGGGTCGGCCGGTTCGCCGTACGCCCTGGAGACCACCGGTGACGTCTACGACCTGGCTCGAGCGGCATTCGCCGAGGCCTACGGCAACGACGTGGTGGAGAGCGGCGTCGGCGGCTCCATCCCCTTCATCGCCGAGTTCGCCCGCACCTTCCCGGGCGCCACGGTCCTGGTCACCGGCGTCGGAGATCCGGCATCGCGCTGGCACGGGATCGACGAGAGCCTTGACCTCGCGATGTGGCGGCGGGCCTGCCTCGCCGAGGCCCTGCTGCTGCAGCGCCTGGCGGGGCCGGCCGGGTGAGGCGGCTGCTGCCGCTGCCGGTCACCGAGGTCGACGACCTCTGGGAGCTCTACCGACTGCCGGCCGAGCCCCATCTGCGGCTGGGCTTCGTGCAGGCCGTGGACGGCTCGCTCGCCGTGGACGGCTCGTCGCGACCGCTGTCGGGGCCTGCTGACCGGCAGGCACTGCGGACACTCCGCGCAGCCGCCGACGTCGTGCTCGTCGGAGCCGGTACGGCGAGGGCTGAGGGCTATGGTCCCGTCCCCGTGCCGGAAGTGCTGCGCCGGCGGCGGGCCGACCACGCCATGGCGCAGCGGCCCGTGCTGGCCGTGGTCACCCACGACGTGGCCGGGCTCGACCCGCACAGCCGGCTGCTCAGCGACCCGGCAGGTGGGGTGACCGTGGTGACGACAGGGAGCGAACGGGGCCTTCTGCCCGAGCACGTCGAGCTGCTGTCACTCGGCGGGACCGAGCTCGACCTGGGTGCTGCGGTCGCCGCGCTGCGCGAGCGCCATGGATCGCGCGTGCTGTGCGAGGGCGGACCGCAGTTGGCCGCGCAGCTCGTGGCAGGCGACCTGGTCGACGAGCTCTGCCTGACCGTGTCGCCGCAGCTCACCGGCGGCGGGCCGACCCTGCTGGCAGCTGCGCTCCCTGAGCCGCGGGCCATGCGCCTGCTGTCGCTCCTCGAGAGCGAGGGAGAGCTGCTCAGCCGCTGGTCGCTCCGCCCGCCCTGACGGGCCGCACTCTCACGGTCAGGCCGAGTGCGCTCGTCGCGGCCAGCGTGTCAAGGTGACGCCCGACGCCGAGCCAGGAGAAGCGCATGAGTGACCTGCAGGAACTCACCCGCCAGCACCGGCGGGCGCTGCACACCGCGCCCGAGGTCGGCCTCGACCTGCCGCGCACCCAGGAGACGGTGCTGCGCGGGCTCGAGGGACTCCCCCTCGAGATCACCCTCGGCGGTACGTCGAGCGCGGTCACCGCTGTCCTACGCGGTGGGCGGCCCGGGCCGACGGTCCTGCTGCGCGCGGACATGGACGCCCTGCCGGTCACCGAGCAGACGGGGCTCGCCTTCGCCTCCGCCAATGGAGCCATGCACGCGTGCGGGCACGACCTGCACACCGCCATGCTGCTCGGGGCCGCCCAGCTGCTCAGCGACCGGCGCGCAGATCTGGCCGGCGATGTCGTGCTCGCCTTCCAGCCCGGAGAGGAGGGCCACGACGGGATGGCGCACATGCTGGCCGAGGGCCTCCTGGACGCCTCCGGCAGTCGACCGGTTGCGGCGTACGCGCTGCATGTCATCTCGAGCCTGCTTCCCTCCGGCCTGGTGGCCAGCCGACCCGGTCCCCTGCTGGCCGCCGCCGACGTCCTCGAGGTGACGGTCACCGGGCCGGGTGGCCACGGGTCCACACCGCACCTCACGAGGGATCCGGTGCAGGCTCTCGCCGCGATGGTGACGGCGCTGCAAGTCGCCGTGACGCGCGAGTTCGACGTCTTCGACCCGGCGGTCGTGACGGTCGGCGAGCTGCACGCCGGAACCGCCGACAACGTCATCCCGCCGACTGCGTCGCTGCGGGCCACCGTGCGGTCGTTCTCCCCTGCTGTGCAGGAGAAGCTCAGCGTCGTGCTCCCCCGCGTCTGCCGCGGGATCGCCGGGGCGCACGGCGTCGAGATCGACGTCGTCTACCGGACCGAGTTCCCCGTGACGGTCAACGACCAGACGGAGGCCGAGTGGGCGCTGGAGCACGCTCGCGAGCAGATCGGGGCCGAGCGGGTCCTCGTCATGCCCAACCCCTCAACCGGGTCAGAGGACTTCTCTCGGGTCCTGCAGGCGGTTCCCGGGGCGATGCTCTTCCTCGGCGCCACCCCGCCGGACCGCGATCCGGCCACCGCGCCCTACAACCACTCGCCGACCGCCGACTTCGACGAGGCAGTGCTGCAGGTCGGCGCGCGGCTCTACGCCGGGCTCGCCGAGCAGCGTCTCGCCGCAACCGAGCAGGATCGTGCTCCTACGCTGCAACAGTGAAGCCCTGACCCGATCCGCCCTCTCGAAGGACCTCTCGTGACCCCTCCCACCCAGTCCCTGCTCTGCCCGAAGTGCACGTCGGAGATGCGCAGCTATGAGCGCAACGGCGTGACCATCGACCAGTGCACGTCGTGCAAGGGTGTCTTCCTCGACCGGGGGGAGCTCGACCGGCTCATCGACGCAGAAGGCAGCTTCTACGACGGGCCCAAGAGCGCCCCGGCCGCAGCACCGCCGGCCCCGGCCTACCGGGACGACCACCGCTACCGCGACGACGACCGGCCGCGCGACTACCGCTCAGGCGGCTACGACGGCAAGCGGCGAAAGAGCTTCCTCAGCGAGCTCTTCGACTGATCCCAGCCGGCGCAGGTGGGGCCGTTCACAGCAGGCCGGTGACCGCGCCGCCGTCGACCCCGAGTGCGGTCCCGTTGATGAAGCCGGCCTGCTGTGAGCACAGGAACGCGACGACCTGCCCGAAGTCAGCGGGGTCGCCGGTGCGGCCGGTGACGCCGCGTTCGATGAGCCGGTCGGTGGCGTGCAGGCCGGGCGCGACGAGGTTGACGGTGATGCCCTGATCGGCGAGGTCCTGCGCGGCGGTCTTGGTCCAGGCCCATAGCGCGGTCCGGGAGACGTTGGACAGTGCGAGGTCGGGGATGGGCTGCTTGACCGACGCCGAGGCGATGAAGACGACTCGTCCCCACTGCTGTCGTTGCAGGTGGGGTAGGGCTGCGCGCGCCAGGCGCACCGACGCGAGCAGGTTGGCGTTGATGGCGGCGAGGATCTGCTCGTCATCGACCTCGAGCGCCCGGCCCGTGGGTGGGCCGCCGGCGTTGCCGACGACGATGTCGACGCGGCCCCATCGCTCGACGGCAGCATCGACGAGTTGGGCCGGCAGGGCCGGGTCAGTGATGTCCCCGGCGACGACGATCGCCTCGGGCAGCGCGGCGGCGAGGTCGTCTAGCGCCGCGGCGTTGCGGGCGTTGAGAACGAGCTTGACCCCCTCGGCCGCCAGGGCCTGGGCGGTAGCCCGCCCTAGCCCCTTGGACGCGGCGGTCACGACGGCGACCCGCCCGGTCAGGCCAAGGTCCATCAGGCGACCTGCTCGGCCAGGGACCCGGTCGCCCAGGCGTGGCTGGTGGCGACGACGCCGACGACCGTCTCCAGCTCGGCAGCGTCTCTCGGGCCGAAGAGCATCACCATGCCCGGAGTCAGACGCACGCCGGCCAGGGGGTGCGCGACACCCCAGCCCTTGGCGAC
>JANPHZ010000038.1:0-8048 GCA_031424715.1 Frankiaceae bacterium | reverse complement strand
GGGAGTCGACGAGGTCGCGCACCAGGGCGCGCACCGGGCCCTGGTCGCGCTTGAGCAGGAACTGGGTGCTGCCGGTCCGGGCAGTGCGGCCACCACCCTTGACCTGCTGGCGCTTGGCCTTGCCCTGCTCGCGCACCCGCTTCGCCGCTTCGCGGCGGGTGGTCGGCGGAGGAGTGACCGGCCCGCCCCGGCGGGGCTGCGCGTCCCGCCGCTTGGGCGTGGGTCGACCCTTGCCCGTGGGGCGGGGGGTCGGTGCCTCGAGCTCGTTGTCCGTCACGCCAGGAAGGCTACGGCTCACCGGCTCACCGGCTCACCGGCTCACCGGCTCAGGTGGTCAGGGCAGCGCGAGCATCTGCTCGAGCGCCTGCCGGGCATAGCGGGCCGTCTCTGGCTCGACGGTGATCTGGTTGGGCACCGTCCCGGCCACCAGCTGCTCGAGCGACCAGACCAGGTGGGGCAGGTCGATCCGGTTCATCGTCGAGCAGAAGCAGACGGTCTTGTCGAGGAACACCACCGTCTTGTCGGGGTGGGCCTTGGCGAGTCGCTTGACCAGGTTGAGCTCGGTGCCGATCGCCCACGCGCTGCCCGCCGGCGCTGCGTCGAGGGTGCGGATGATGAAGTCGGTCGAGCCGACCAGATCAGCAGCGAGGACCACCTCGTGCTTGCACTCGGGGTGCACGAGGACGGTGACGCCGGGGATCCGCTCGCGCACCTCGTGCACGGTCTCGGCGGTGAAGCGGCCGTGCACCGAGCAGTGCCCCTTCCACAGGATCACCTTCGCGGCGCGGTACTGCTCCGCGGTGAGGCCGCCTTGGGGCTTGTGCGGGTTGTACACGACGCAGTCGTCCAGCGAGAGCCCGAGCTCGAGCACCGCGGTGTTGCGGCCGAGGTGCTGGTCGGGGATGAACAAGACCTTGCGGTCGGTGCCCTGGGCAAACGCCCACTCCATCGCGCGCTTGGCGTTGCTGCTCGTGCAGATCGTGCCGCCGTGCCGACCCGTGAAGCCCTTGATGGCCGCCGAGGAGTTCATGTAGCTCACGGGCACGACAGCGTCGGCGACCCCCGCGTCGACGAGGTCGTCCCAGCACTGCTCGACCTGGTCGAAGGTCGCCATGTCGGCCATCGAGCAGCCGGCGGCGAGGTCGGGCAGGACGACTGCCTGCTCCGGGCCGGTGAGGATGTCGGCCGACTCGGCCATGAAGTGCACGCCGCAGAAGACGATGAAGTCCGCCTCGGGGCGGGCGGCGGCCTGCTGGGCGAGCCGGAACGAGTCGCCGGTGACGTCGGCGAAGGCGATGACCTCGTCACGCTGGTAGTGGTGGCCCAGGATGAACACCCGGTCGCCGAGGGCGGCCTTGGCGGCCCGGGCGCGCGCCACCAGGGACGGGTCGGAGGCGGCCGGCAGGTCGCCCGGACACTCCACCCCGCGCTCGGAGTCGGGGTCGCTCTGGCGCCCGAGCAGCAAGAGCGCAAGCGGCGTCGCCTCGACGCCCTCGGGCAGGTCGAGGTCGGCGGGAGAGGTCATTCGGGGCTCCTCGGACAGCTGCGCGGACACGTTCATGCTCGCACTGGACGCAACGCCGGCGGCGGGGGCGTGCTTCCCTGACGCGGTGCGCGTCCTGGTGGCTCCCGACGGCTTCGGGGGCACCCTCACTCCCGTCGAGGCGGCTCGCGCGATCGCCGACGGCTGGCGGCGCGGAGCACCCCACGACGAGTTGGTGCTCGCCCCTCTGTCGGACGGCGGCCCGGGTCTGGTGGAGGTGCTCGCCACAGCTCTGCCCGGGAGCAATGCGCACGAGGTCGAGGTACGTGACCCGCTCGGCCGTCCGATCCGCGGCAGCCTGCTGATCCACCACGACACGGCCTACATCGAGTCGGCCGCCGCCTGTGGCCTGCACCTGCTGGGTGCGGACGAGCGCGATCCCCGTCGTACGACGTCGTACGGCGTCGGGCAGCTGGTCACGGCCGCGCTCGACGCGGGGGCGACGCGGGTGGTCATCGGGCTCGGCGGATCGGCGACCAACGACGGCGGCGCCGGGCTGCTCGTCGCCCTCGGGCTCACCGCGGTCGACGCAGGCGGTCGCCCGCTGCCTCCCGGCGGCGCCGCCCTGCGCGAGGTGGTCGGTCTGGTGGGAGAGCTCGATCCCCGACTGGCGCACGTGTCCCTCGTCGCGGCGACCGATGTCGACAGTCCGCTGCTGGGGCTGCGCGGCGCGTCGGCGGTCTTCGGTCCGCAGAAGGGGGCGGACGCCGACGACGTGCAGGTGCTCGATCACGCGCTGTCGCGGTGGGCCGAGGTGCTCGAGCGGCACACCGGCCGCGCGGTGCGCGACCTGCCGGGGGCGGGTGCGGCCGGTGGTCTGGGCGCCGCCCTGCTCGCGCTCGGCGCCACCGCCGAGTCGGGCCTCGGGCTCGTGCAGCGACTGGTCGGACTGCCCGCCAAGGCCGCACGGGCCCAGATCGTCGTGACCGGTGAGGGCTCCCTCGACGTTTCCACGCTCGCCGGCAAGGTCGTCGCCGGAGTGGCTCGGGCCGCCGGCGAGGAGGGCGTGCCCTGCCTGGTGCTGGCGGGTCAGGTGAGCCTGGGCCGGCGCGAGTCGGCCGCTGCCGGGATCGAGGCGACCTATGCGGTCGCCGATGCGGTCGGGCTGGCGGCCTCGCTGGCCAACCCGGCGGGCGAGCTCGCCGCCCTGGCCGAGCGGGTGGCCCGCGAGTGGTCGCGCCCCTGAGCCGAGTGGGAACGCCGCGGCGCTCGCCCGTGTTGGACCAGGTGAGGCACGATGGGACCACCTCGAGACACTGGAGAGACGGCAGATGAGCCAGACCACGGACATGACCACGACCGACGGCACCACCGCGACCGAAGGCGCCGCCGGGACCGACAGTGCGGTCGGCGTCGTCCTCAGCGACCCTGCCGCGGAGAAGGTCAAGTCGCTGCTCGCGCAGGAGGGTCGTGACGACCTCGCGCTGCGCGTCGCCGTGCAGCCCGGTGGGTGCTCGGGCCTGCGCTACCAGCTGTTCTTCGACGAGCGCAGCCTCGACGGTGACGCCGTCCAGTCCTACGCCGACGGCTCCGTGCGCGTCGTCGTCGACCGCATGAGCGTCCCCTACCTCGCCGGCGCCACCATCGACTTCGTCGACACCATCGAGAAGCAGGGGTTCACCATCGACAACCCCAACGCCGGTGGGTCCTGCGCCTGCGGCGAGTCCTTCCACTAACAGCTCCAGGCAGGTCAGGTCGGGTCGCAGTCCTTCGGCGGTGGGGGGCTGGCGAATTCGCGGCGGCAGCGGCGGTCGACCTCGACCGGCTCGTTGCGGTGGCCGTCGACCAGGGTGCGCCCGGACATCGGCTGCTGCAGCCGGATCGTGACCAGCCGCTGCTGGTAGTCGGCGGTGCAGGCGCGCTCGGGGTCCATCGCGTCGGCCTCGAGCGTGACGACGACCCGGTCGGGCGTCTCCGTGACCGTGTGGGTCACCCGCTGGTGCGGGCAGCTGGAGGAGTCGCCGTACTGCACGACGACCTGCTTCGGGTCGTCGGTGCCGTAGGCGGCGTCGAAGGAGTACGTCGCGCGCCTGCTAGCGGTCGGGGCCGGCTTCGGCGTCGGTGTCGCGACCGGTGAGCTCGCGGCGGGGGCAGCCCTCATCGGTGTGGGCGCGGGACGCGGGGCTCGCGCGACCGGCACGGGACTGGTCATCGGACTCGGCGAGGTCGAGGGCTGGGACGAGGCAGGTCGCTCCGGGTCGTCCGGGGCTGGACTCGCCGCACTCGAGGCGGACGCGGACGGCGCGGCGGCAGCCGGTGGGGGCGCCAGCACATCGTTGCCACTTCGCCCGCGGTCGCTGCTGACGAGCGCGACCGCCGTGCCTAGGACCGCTGCTGCTGCCACTGCGGTCGCCACGGGGACCCAGCCACGCATCATCGGTCACCTCCTGCGGGTCGGACGCCGTCATCGTCGCACCGGTTCCGTCGTACCGTTCTCGGCATGACGCAGGCCTATTTGGTAAGCGGAGTCCGCACGCCGGTCGGGCGGTACGGCGGCGCGCTGGCTTCCGTGCGGGCCGACGACCTGGCCGCTCTCGTGGTGGGCGAGATCGTCCGGCGTACGGGGATCGACCCGGCGGCGGTGGACGAGGTCGTCCTCGGGTCGGCCAACCAGGCCGGCGAGGACAACCGCAACGTCGCGCGGATGGCCGCCGTGCTCGCCGGGCTGCCGCTGAGCGTCCCCGGCTACACCGTCAACCGGCTCTGCGCGAGCGGCCTGACGGCCATCGCGACCGCTGCCCAAGCCGTCAAGTCGGGTGAGGCAGACGTCGTCATCGCGGGCGGCGTCGAGTCGATGACGCGGGCGCCGTGGGTCATGGCGAAGCCGGGCACGCCCTGGGCCAAGCCCGGTGAGGTCGCCGACACCGCGCTGGGCTGGCGGCTCGTCAACCCACGCCACGACCCCGAGCACACGATCACCCTCGGCCAGACGGCCGAGCGGGTGGCCGCCCTGGACGGCATCACTCGCGAGGACTCGGACGCCTATGCGCTGCGCAGCCAGGAGCGCGCGGCCAAGGCCATCGCCGACGGCCGCTTCGACGCTGAGCTGGTGCCCGTGCCCACCAAGGCCGGTGACGTCACCGCCGACGAGACGCCGCGCAGCACCAGCATGGACAAGCTTGCCGCGCTGAAGCCGTCGTTCACCGCCGACGGTGTCGTCACGGCCGGGTCGAGCAGCCCGCTGTCCGACGGCGCCAGCGCCATCCTCGTGGCGAGCGAGGACGCCGTACGCCGGCACGGGCTCACGCCGAGAGCACGCATCGTGCGGTTCGCCGCGGCCGGGGTGGAGCCGCACCTGATGGGCATCGGCCCAGTGCCGTCAACGCAGAAGGCGCTCGCCGGGGCGGGCTGGTCGGTGGCCGACCTCGACGCGGTCGAGCTCAACGAGGCCTTCGCCGTGCAGGTGCTGGCGTCGGCGCGGCGGCTCGGTCTGAACGACGAGACCCTCAACGCCGACGGGGGAGCGATCGCCCTCGGGCACCCGCTGGGCTCGAGCGGCTCACGACTGGTGGTCACCCTGCTCGGACGGCTGGAGCGGGCCGGGGCTCAGCGCGGCCTCGCGACGATGTGCGTCGGTGTGGGTCAGGGCGCGAGCATGCTGGTCGAGCGGGTCTGACTCAGCTGCCGTAGTTGGCGTAGCCCTCGAGGGACGCGGCGGTCTGGGCCGGGATGAGGAAGGCCGGGCGCTGGCGCGGCAGCGGCACCTTGGTGAGGTCGATGACGTAGGGCGCGAGGACGCTCGACACCTCGCGGCAGTCGTCGGCGAGGTCGATGAACGAGTCGGGCTCGACGCTTCCGGGAACCGTGCTGTGAGTGGTCATGGGGCCGACGGTAGGCAGTTACCGGTGGGTACCCAAGGCCTACCCGTCAGTAGTGTTCGGTGTTGGCGTGTGTCCTGCGCGACACTCCGGGCGGACGCGGGTCGGCGGGCCGCTCGCTAGGGTCGCCGAATGCGTCTCGCCGTCACCGGATCCATCGCCACCGACCACCTGCTGACCTTCGACGGGCGGTTCGTCGAGCAGCTGCTGCCCGACCAGCTGGCCTCGCTCTCGGTGGTCTTCCTCGCCAGCGACCTGCAGGTCCGGCGTGGGGGTACGGGCGCCAACATCGCCTTCGGGCTCGGCGTCCTCGGCCAGCAGCCGCTGCTCATCGGCAGCGTCGGCAAGGACGCCGCCGACTACCTCACCTGGCTGGCCGAGCACGGCGTCGACACGAGCGGTGTCCACGTCAGCGAGACCCTGGCCAGCCCCCGCTTCACGGTCACCACCGACAACGACCAGAACCAGATCGGCGCCTTCTACCCGGGGGCGATGGTCGAGGCGGCGCAGATCGCCCTGTCGCCGTACGGAGCCCTGGACCTGGTCGTCGTGGCACCCAACGACCCGGGCGCGATGCTCCGGCACACCGCCGAGTGCCGCGAGTCAGGGACGTCCTTCGCGGCTGACCCGTCGCAGACGCTGACGTTCCTTGACGGTGACGCGATCCGCCAGCTCGTGGAGGGCGCGACCTACCTGTTCAGCAACGCCTACGAGTCGGGGCTGATCACCGACAAGACGGGGTGGTCGGACGCCGACATCCTCGCGATGGTCGGGACCCGCATCACCACGCACGGCGCCGACGGCATCGTCGTCCAGCGCCAGGGCGAGGCCGACCTGCGGGTGCCGGTCGCGCCCGCTGACCACGTGGCCGAGCCCACCGGCGTGGGGGACGCGTTCCGGGCCGGCTTCCTCGCGGCGACCTCGAGGGGCCTGGGGCTGGAGCGGTCCTGCCAGGTCGGTGCGCTGCTAGCTACCCACGTCGTCGAGACGGTCGGCACGCAGGAGTACTCCTACGCCAGCGACCGGTTTGCCGAGCGCCTCGCTGCGGCGTACGGCGACGAGGCCGCCGCCGAGGTCCGCCCCCACCTGCCCTAGCCGCAGAGAATGCGTCAGGTCGTACGGCGGACGCGGTACGACGTGCCGCGCTCTGCCGGCTCGGCGCCGACATAGGTCTGGCCCCGCATCCGGCACCAGGCCGGGATGTCGTAGCGCGACGCCGGGTCGTCGCTGAGCACCTCGATGACCGCCCCGACGGCGACCGAGGGCAGCGCCTTGGCGAGTTCGATCACCGGGATGGGGCACGGCCGGCCCAGGCAGTCGAGCCTCACTGGTCGGCCCGCAGGTCGGCGACGATCCCGGGCAGGACTGCCAGGAAGCGCTCGACATCGTCCGCCCCGACGCCGCGGTGCAGCGACACCCGGACATTGCCGTGCGTCAGCGCCCCCATCGCCGCCAGCACGTGGCTGGGTTCGAGGACGTCCGCCGTACAGCTCGAGCCGCTGCTCACCGCGAAGCCGGCCCGGTCGAGCGCGCTGAGCAGCGCCTCGCCGGGAACGTAGAGGCAGGAGAAGGTGACCAGGTGCGGCAACCGGTCGACGGGGTCGCCCACGATGTCGACGTCGGGCACCTGCACCGCGACCCGCGTCCGGATCAGGTCGATCAGCGGGCGGAGCCGGGCGTCCTCAGCGGCCTGCTCGGCGACGGCGGCGCGCAGGCCGACGGCGGCCGAGATGATCGACGGCAGGTGCAGCGGCCCGGCCGGCAGTCGAGGGCCCATCCGGGTGCCGGTGCGCACCGCCAGGACGCCCACCCCGGCCGGCCCACCCCACTTGTGCGCGCTCGCGGTGAGCAACGACCAGCCGCCGGGCACCGGCACCCGCCCGACCGACTGCGCCGCGTCGACCAGCAACGGCACGCCCCGCTCCGCGCACAGCGCACCCACCTGTTCCACCGGCTGGATCGTGCCGACCTCGTGGCTCGCGCTGATCAGGCAGGCGAGCGCGGTGTCGGGGCGGAGGGCTTGGTCGTACGCCGCAACGTCCACCCGGCCCAGTGCGTCGACCGGCACGCAGACGCCCTCGGGGGCGGCGTGGAGCACCGCAGAGTGCTCGATGGCCGAGTGCACGACTCCGGCGCCGACCCGGCGGCGGCCCGCCCGGGCCCCGCTGACGGCGGCGTGCACGGCCGCGGTGCCGCCGGCGGTGAACTCGACCTCGTCGGGGCGGGCGCCCAGGCCGTCAGCAACGGCGTCGCGGGCGCCCTCGAGCAGCAGCCGGGCCCGGCGGGCGGCCGCGTAGAGCCGGGTCGGGTCGGCCCACCCGTCCTCGAGCGCCGCGAGCAGGGCGTCTCGCGCCGCCGGGTGCAGGGGCAGGCTCGCGGCGGCGTCGAGGTGGACGGGCGAGGAGCTCTCGGGCGCGGAGGGCGGTCGCTGCGGCGTGGCCACCTGCGCACGCTATCCGCCAGCGCGCCACAGCCACCCCCGACAGGAAGAGCTCCGCCCGCTGGGATAGTCTCGGCGGGCGTTCCCAGCAGGCGAAAACCGTCTCTGTGAGCGCCGCTGGCGCGCCTGCACCAGCGGCGCGGCGCCCCGCTGTCGAGGAAGGTCAGTGAGCGTGAGCCCGACTCCCCGGCTCGACCCCCGTGGTCCCGTCCGCAGCACCCGGCGCACCGCACGGCGGCTGTCCCTC
>JANPHZ010000037.1:0-14303 GCA_031424715.1 Frankiaceae bacterium | reverse complement strand
GTGCCGCGAGGCCCTCGGCGTACCGACCGGTGTCGCAGAGCGCGCTGCCCCGGACGATGAGCACCCTGGCGCGCTGATCGGGGTCGTCGACGGTCACCTGCTCGGCGCGGGCCAGCCACGGCTCGACCCGGTCGTACCGACCGCGCAGGAACTCGACGTAGCCGAGCTCCCGCGCCGCCTCCCCTGCCGTCGGGTCGAGGTGCAGGGCCTGGTGCAGCGCGGTGACCCCCTCCTCGTCCCGACCTCGTACGGCGTGCACGAGGGCCGTGCCGAGCGACGTCAGCGCCCGGGCCTGCAGCGCAACATCGAACGACCGCGCCTCGGCCGCGCCACGACGCAAGCAGTCCAGACCGGCCTCCACCGCCCCTGCGCCAACGGCCGCCTCACCCGCCTCCAGCTGCGCCGCGACCCCCGCTCGACCGGTGCTGGGTGCGGCCACCGGCGCGGCGGTGACCGTGGCCACGGCTGCGTCGAGTGCGGGTCCGGGCGCGACGCCCAACTCGCGACGGAACAGGTCCCGGCAGGCGGCAGCCTGGCGGGCCGCGGCAACCCCCTCGCCTGCCGCGGCAAGGCACCGCACGAGCAGCACCTGCGCGTTCTCGTCCAGCGGGTCGAGCACGACGAGCCGCCCGGCGAGGTCGGCTGCCACCGCACCTGCGCCCTGGGCCAGGAGCACCAGCGCCTGCTCGTGCAGCAGGGCCTCGAGCGACCCACGCAGGTGCCGACGCTGGATCTCGAGCCAGACCTCGTACGCCGGGCACGACGACAGCGCCAGGGACGCGAGCAGGTCCCCCTCGACGGCGTCGAGCACCGACACGTCGCCGCCCGCCAGCGACCAGGCGTCAACGGTGTCGCCCGGACCCAGCGGTGAGGTCAACGGGTCCCCGCGGAGGGCCTCCGGCGCCACGAGCAGCCGGCGCAGCTCGCTGAGGTTCCAGCGGAGGGCGGCCGGCGGGTCGTTGGCCTCGGCGAAGAGCAGCTCGCACAGCGCGCTCCGCGGGACACGCCCCCTAGACAGCAGGAGATAGGCCAGCAGGGCCCAGGGCTTGTGACCGCGCGGTGCGGGCTGCTCGACCCCGTCGACGTCGACGCGCATGGCGCCCATCAGCTGGACGGCACGGCGCACGGCGGGATCGTCGCAGGTCAGGCGTTCCCCGTCGAGGGGTCGATGACGCCGGCGACCGGCGTCACCACATCCGCCGGGAAGCCCCCACGCCGGGCATGCTCGCGGACCAGCTCCTCGCTGTCGGCCTCGTAGACGCAGTAGATCTTGTCTGTGGTCACGTAACTGTGCTTCCACTGCACGCCGGCACCGAGCTGCTCCAGCACGCCGTTGGACTTCTGCGCGATGGCCTGCAGCTCGGCGGCGGTGGCGGCGCCGATCCCGTCGATGGCGCGCTCGATCACGTAGGTCTGCATGGTCGTCCTCCCTCACGGGACGCCGAGTGCGCCCCGGTGCAGGACGCTCGCAGCCCCCCGTGTGACGGGACGTGTGACCACAGGTCCGGCTCCTCACCCGCGACGCGAGGCACTTCCCGGATCAACCCGCGCCTCGACCGGGCCCGCTGAGCGTCGCCGCTTTCGGGTTGATCCGGGAAGCCGCTCGGCGCCGAGAGATGCGGCTGACCCGAGGTCTCACATGGGTGCACCCGAAGGGATTCGAACCCCTAACCTCTTGATCCGTAGTCAAGTGCTCTATCCGTTGAGCTACGGGTGCGTGGGGTTTCCCCCGTGTCGTGCAGGCGCCAGCATACCGGGGCGGCGAGGCGGCCGGCCCGACCCGGTCTCGGCTCAGCCGGGCCGGGTGCCAAGGTAGACGGTGTTCGTCGCCGTACGGTCCTGCAGGGGGTTGGGGAAGGTGACGACCTCGGCCGCCACGTCCACGAACACCGTCTCGAGCACCGATACGTACGCCGGGTCGGGCGGGTCGTTCGACCAGAGCGCGTAGACCCCGCCGGGGCGCAGGTGCTCGGCCAGTCGGGCCGTGCCGGCCGGGGAGTAGAAGCCCTCGCTCGCGCCGTCGAGCAGGTGCTGCGGCGAGTGGTCGATGTCGACCAGCACCGCGTCGAGCGGGTCGCCGAAACCGGCGCCGGCACACAGGGCAAAGAAGTCGCCCTGGACCAGCCGGCAGCGCGGGTCGGCGGTGAGCTCCGCGCCGAGCGGTACGAGCCCGGCGCGATGCCAGTCGATCACCGGCTGCAGGTAGTCGATGACGACGAGCTCGCGGACGCGGTCATCGACCAGGGCGGCTGCCGCGGTGTAGCCCAGACCCAGGCCGCCGACGACCACCGACAGTGGGCCGGCGGGCAACCGTGCAAGCGCGAGATCGGCAAGCGCGATCTCCGCCGCCGTGAACTGGCTGGACATCAGGTAGTCCTCGCCGAGCTTGACCTCGTGCACGTCGGCGCCGGTGCTGGGGTCGCGCCGGCGCCGCAGGCTCAACTCGCCGATCGGGGTCGCCGCCCAGGCAAGCTCGGCGAAGCGGGCGCTCACCGGACCCCTTCCTGTGCGGCGGGCGGCGAGCAGAGCGGAGACGAGAGGATTTGAACCTCCGATGGGT
This sequence comes from Frankiaceae bacterium, assembly GCA_031424715.1. Taxonomy (GTDB): domain Bacteria; phylum Actinomycetota; class Actinomycetes; order Mycobacteriales; family SCTD01; genus RYN-124. Next base: position 11,743 of record JANPHZ010000037.1, on the reverse strand, counting down.
TGCCCCATACCTCATTAGCAGTGAGGCGCACTCGACCGGACTATGCGACGTCTCCTTGGAGACCCTCAGGTCACCGTACGGCGAGCCTACCGGGGGGCCTCCCTGTCCGGCAAAGTACGGGCGCGCTTGGCGCGGACGACCGAGGCGAGCAGTCCGAGCAGGCCGCCGGTGATGAGGACGGCCGGCGCGACCCAGCGCAGCTCGAGCTGCAGGTCGGTGAGGTCTGCCACGAAGTAGCTCCCGGCGAGGCCGGCAAACAGCAGGCCGAAGACCAGCGAGACCAGGTCGCGTGGCCGGGCCTGCCCGGGCCGCTCCACCGAGACGTCTTCTGCGAACGGCTCAGCCACGACGCACCTCGATCTGCCCGGTCCCGACGACGGCCTCGACCTCGACCCGCGGATCGCCGGGAGGTCCGTAGGAGCGGGTGCGCTCGACCGAGCTCCCCTCGGCGAGGTCGAGGCCGAACTCGGTGATGTCGCCCAACTGCACGGTGCCGCGCACCCGCACCGGGAGGCCGGCAGGCACGAGGACGACCAGGTGCCCCAGGCTCACCCTGGCGCGTACGACGACGTGGGGCCCGTCGGCCGGCAGCCGGGTGAGGTCGAGCGTCGCCTCGCCGACGCCGAGGGTGTAGCTCGGCTCGCGATCCGCGACGCCCACTACCCACAGCCGCTCGCCCACGCCGCCGTCGAGGCTGACGCCGCTGGCCTGTGCGCCGGCGGTGCCGGCCAGCACGAGGCTGAGCACGATGCCGACCGCGATGAGCCAGCGGGCCCGGCCGAGGACGGTGCCGACGACGAGGCCACCACCGACCACCAGCAGCGCCGCAGCGACGACGTGGGTCGGCTCGATGCCGTCAGCGCCGGACGACGCCGCCCAGGCCAGGCAGCCGCTGACCACGGCAGCGAGGCTCAGCGTGGCCAGACCCAGGGCCGACCGGGGGCGGGGTGGCGGCGGTGGAGGCCAGGGGGGCGCGAAGAGATCGGCCGGGCTCGCCGGGTCGACGCCCGGCGCGGCCGCCGACTCGGTCCCGGGGGAAAACGTCGGAGCCGAGTCGGTCCACGGTGACCCGGTTACTGGCGGCGCGGCGGCCCACCGGACCGGCGCCCCTTGGCGATCGCGGTAGACGAGATAGCCCACCAGCGCCAGGATCGCGAGCGCGGTGACGGACCGTCCGTCGTCCAGGCCCCCGAGCACGATCACGGCGACGAGGGCGATGACGGCGACGGTGCCCGTCGACCAGGGTCGGCCGCGCCGGTGCACCCAGGTCTCGGCGAGCGAGCGACCCTTCGTCCGCTGCGGCAGCAGGAGCCAGCCCAGGACGTAGAGGACGATCCCGGTGCCCCCGAAGATCGCGAGGACGGCGACCGCGACCCGCCACAGGACGGGGTCAGTCCCGGTGTAGCGGCCGGCGGCGGCACAGACACCGGCGATGACCCGGTCGTCCGGGTCGCGGTAGAGCGGCCGCGCGGGGGCAGAGGGCGGGGCCGCCGGCGGAGGCTCGGTCGCGGGCGGGTCGGTCGGTGGGGGCGGCGGTGTCGAGGTCTCGGTCATGCCGACACCGTGTCGCGCGGCACGCCGCGGGCGCATCAGGGACCGACCCTGATCTTTGCTCTCAGGGTCTGACCCTGATGGCCCCGCGGGTCCGACGTGGAACGCTCGACCGGTGACCGCTCCCGGGGCGCCCGCCCGCCTGCACCGCGTTCCGGCGAGCCGCGCCCTCGGGGGGGTCGCGCACGGCATCGCCGAGCACCTGGGGTTGTCGCCGGTCGTCGTACGGCTGGCCTTCGCGGCCCTCACTCTGGCCGGGGGCATCGGCGTCCTGATGTACGCCGCACTGTGGGTGGTCGTCCCGCAGCAGGACCCGACACCCGGTGCCGAGCCCGCGGACGGTCGCGGGCAGCTGCTCGCCGTGGGGGCCCTCGGCGCCGGGCTGCTGCTGCTGCTCGGCACCCTCGGTGTCCTGTCGGCGACGTCGACCCTGCTGCCGATCAGCCTGAGCCTGGCCGGACTCGCCCTGGTCTGGCGGCAGGCCGACGACACCCAGCGACGCCGGTGGCGCGAGTCGGCGGATGGTGCCGGCGGACTGGGCCGGCTCGCCGCCGGCGCCGCGCTGCTGGGCCTGGGCCTCGCCGGGTTCCTGGCCACCCGGGGCCAGCTCGGCGCCGCCCGGCAGGGGCTGCTCTCCACCCTCGTCGTCGTGGTCGGGCTGGCGGTGCTGTCCGGGCCGTTCTGGCTGCGGATGACTGCTGACCTGCGGGCCGAGCGGCGGGCCCGGATCCGCTCGCAGGAGCGGGCCGACGTCGCGGCGCACGTGCACGACTCGGTGCTGCAGACCCTGGCCCTGATCCAGAAGGCAGCCAACGAGCCGCGGGAGGTGACCCGGCTCGCTCGCGCGCAGGAGCGCGAGCTGCGCGGCTGGCTCTATCGACCGGCGACGGACGCGACCGCGTTCGGTGAGGCACTGGAACGAGCGGGTAGCGAGGTGGAGGAGACGCACCGGCTGCCGATCGAGGTCGTCGTCGTCGGCGACTGCCCCGCCGACGAGCGCCTGACCGCCCTCGTCGCGAGTGCGCGCGAGGCGATGGTCAACGCGGCCAAGCACTCCGGCGCCGGGCAGGTGCAGGTCTACGCCGAGGTCGAGCCCGCTGCGGTATCGGTGTTCGTCCGCGACCGCGGCCACGGCTTCGACCCCTCGGCGGTGGCCCCCGACCGGTTCGGCCTGGCCCAGTCGGTGGTCGGGCGGATGGATCGCGCGGGGGGTTCCGCACGGGTCCGCAGCACCCCGGGTGAGGGCACCGAGGTCGAGCTGGTGATGCCCCGTGCCTGACCCGCGGCCGACCGTCGTCCTCGTCGACGACCACCGGCTCTTCCGCTCCGGTGTCCGGGCCGAGCTCGGCGACGCCGTCGAGGTGGTCGGGGAGGCCGAGACCGTCGTCGAGGCAATCGCCGTCGTACGACGAACAGCGCCCGACGTCGTGCTGCTCGACGTGCACCTGCCCGACGGCGGTGGCGCGGCAGTCATCGTGGGGGTCGGGCCGACCGAGTCGCGCTTCCTCGCCCTCTCGGTCAGCGATGCCGCCGAGGACGTGATCGGGGTGATCCGGGCCGGCGCTCGCGGCTACGTCACCAAGACCATCTCGGGTGTCGACCTGGCCGATGCCGTGCGCCGGGTCGCGGGTGGCGACGCCGTCTTCTCCCCGCGCCTCGCGGGCTTCGTCCTCGATGCCTTCGCTGCGCCGGCGGCGCCCACCGGGCCGGCCGCGGACGTCGATCTGCTGACGTCGCGCGAGCGCGAGGTGCTGCGGCTGATCGCCCGCGGCTACACCTATCGCGAGGTCGCGCAGGAGCTGGTCATCTCGACCAAGACCGTCGAGACCCATGTGTCGTCGGTGCTGCGCAAGCTCCAGCTGTCGAACCGGCGCGAGCTCACCCGCTGGGCCACCGACCGCCGCCTGATCTGACCCGGGTCGGTCGGGGGCTCGCCAGCCTTGATCAACGCGGGGTCGCAGGCGTAGGCGCGCGACGTACGAACGACCTTTCCCGGCGTTCACCGGAGTGGGCGGGGGGAGGAGGGATGAGGGAGCAGGGAGGGAGGCGGGAGGCGGGCGGGAGGCGGGACGAAACCTGGGCGGGCGGTTAGGCAGGTCACAGGAAGAGGGTCTGGCGCTTTTCGGAAAGTGTGCGTAACTTACGGTCTCGTAACCTACGCAACCGTAAGGAGCCCGCGATGCCGCAGCCCCGCGCCGCCGCCTTCTTCGACCTGGACCGCACCCTCATCCGCGGGTCGGCCAACTTCCCTCTCGCCGTCGCGGCGTTCCGCGCCGGCTACGTCCCGCCCCGCGACCTGCTCAAGGACGCCGTCTCCGCCGTCCGCTTCATCGCCCTGGGCGCGAGCGACGCCGGCTCGGCCGCGCTGCGCGAGCGCATCCTGCGCGCCGTCGCGGGCCACCCCGCCGCCGACGTCGTGGCACTGGGTCAGAGCTTCATCCCCAAGATCGCCGCCTCCGTGCTCCCCGAGGCGCGCGCGGCGCTTGACCGGCACGCCGCGCTCGGCGAGGACCGCATCATCGTGTCGGCGAGCCCGATCGAGATCGTCTCGGCCATCGCCGAGGCGCTGGGCCTCGAGGGGGCCGTCGGCACCCGGTCGGAGATCGTCGACGGCCGCTACACCGGCCGGCTGGAGGGCCCCTTCTGCTACCGCGAAGGCAAGGTCGTCGAGATCACCCGGCTGGCCGCCGAGCGCGGCTACGACCTCGCCAGCAGTTCGGCGTACAGCGACTCGATCTCGGACCTGCCGTTCCTGCAGGCCGTGGGCAACCCGGTCGCGATCAACGCCGACCGCGAGCTGCGCGCCCACGCTGCGGCGCACGGCTGGAGCACGATCCCGGTCGCCCGGCCCTCCCTGCTGCGCCGTCGCCCCGCACTGGTGGGAACGGCATGACCTCCCTGCTGCAGGCGGCCGCGAGGTTCACGACGCCGTTCCTGCCCGACGACTACCTGACCCTGGTCAACCCGCTGTGGTCGACGCGCGAGCTGCGCGGCCGGATCGAGGCCGTCGTCGCGGAGACCGCCGACGCGGCGACGATCGTCGTCAAGCCCGGCCGCAGCTGGACCGGTCACCGCGCGGGGCAGTACGTCCGGGTCGGGGTCGACCTCGACGGCGTGCGGCACTGGCGCACCTACTCCCTCACTTCGCCGGCGCACCGCACTGACGGGCGGTTCACCTTCACCGTCAAGGCCATCCCTGACGGGCTGGTCAGCACACACCTCGTCCGGTCGGCGGCGGCCGGTGACCTGCTGCACCTGGAGCCGGCACAGGGCGACTTCGTCCTGCCCGACCCGCTGCCGCGCAAGGCGCTCTTCCTGACCGCCGGCAGCGGCGTCACCCCTGTCATGGGGATGCTGCGCAGCCACCGCCTCGCCGACGTGGTGCACGTGCACGGAGCCCCGACCCGCGACGCGGTCGTCTTCGGCGCCGACCTGCGGGCCCGGCGCAGCCCGGCGTACGTCCTGCACGAGCGGCACGACGACGACCACGGGATGTTCACCCTCGACCAGCTCGAGGACGTCTGCCCCGACTGGCGTGACCGCGACGTCTGGGTGTGCGGACCCGGTCCGCTGATGGACGCCGCCGAGGTGCACTGGGCCGACGCGGGCCTCACCGACCGGCTGCTCCTGGAGCGCTTCCGGCCACGCCTGCTCGCGGAGCCGGGCGAGGGCGGCGAGGTGGTCTTCACCCGTAGCGCCACGACCGTCGACGCCCCCGGGTCGACCGCCCTGCTCGACGCCGGCGAGGCCGCCGGAGTCCTCATGCCGAGCGGCTGCCGGATGGGCATCTGCCACGGCTGCGTCGTACCGCTGCTCGCCGGACGGGTGCGCGACCTGCGTACCGGAGAGGTCCACGGCGACGAGGGCGACCTGATCCAGACCTGCATCTCGGCTGCGGCCGGACCCGTCGAGCTCGACCTCTAGGAGGAGGACCCATGAGCAAGACCACGCACCTCAACGACGCCCAGGTGGCTGAGATCGGCCGCGAGCTCGACGCGATCCGCGACGAGGTCCTCGCGCAGCGCGGGGCCTCGGACGCGGCGTACATCCGCAAGGTGATCAAGGCGCAGCGGATCCTGGAGACCGGTGGGCGGGCAGCGCTGTTTGCCTCGCTCTTCCCGCCTGCCTGGCTCGCCGGCACGACGATGCTCAGCTTCTCCAAGATCCTGGAGAACATGGAGATCGGGCACAACGTCCTGCACGGCCAGTGGGACTGGATGCGCGACCCGGAGATCCACTCGACCACGTGGGAGTGGGACAACGCGACCCCCGCCAAGGACTGGAAGAACAGCCACAACAACCTGCACCACACGTGGACCAACGTGATCGGTAAGGACCGCGACGTCGGCTACGGCGTCATCCGGATGGCCGAGGACGAGCCCTGGAAGATCCACCACCTCGCCCAGCTGCCGATGACCTTCCTGCTCTCGGCGCTGTTCCAGTACGGCATCGCGATCTACGACGCCGAGGTCGAGCTGGTGTGGCGCAAGGAGAAGCCGGTCGCCTCCGCCGTCGACCACCTGCGCGGGGTCTGGAAGAAGGTGCGCCCGCAGGTCGCCCGCGACTACCTCTACTGGCCGCTGTTGACCGGTCCCAATGTCGTCACGACCTTCGCGGCCAACGCGACGGCCAACTTCGCGCGCAACGTGTGGAGCCACACGGTCATCTTCTGCGGGCACTTCCCGGACGGCGTCTCGCAGTTCACCGAGGAGCAGATCGAGGGCGAGACGCGGGGCGACTGGTACCTGCGCCAGCTGCTCGGCTCGGCCAACCTCGAGGGTGGCGACTTCTTCCACCTGATGACGGGCAACCTGTCGTTCCAGATCGAGCACCACCTGTTCCCCGACCTGCCGAGCAACCGCTACAAGGAGATTGCCCCGAGGGTGCGGGCGCTCTGCGAGCAGTACGACCTGCCCTACACGACCGGACCGCTGGGCAAGCAGTACGCCACGGTTCTGCGCCGCATCGCCCGGCTCTCGCTCCCGACGCCGGTGCGCGAGGCCGTGACCGAGATGGCGGGCGACGTACAGGCAGCCTGAACGACGCCAGGCAGGAGTTCAGGAGGCGCCGGCGAACACCTCGGTCAAACCGAGGAGATGCCTTGACCCGCCGCATCCTGCTGCTCGCCCTTGCGACCGTCCCCGTGGTGTCGCTGCTACCGAGCGCCGCCGCCGCCCCGACGCCACCCCCGAGCACGGCGACGGTGTTGCTCAAGGACAGCCCCCTCTCGTTCGCGGCCAAGGCCGTCGTGCTCACCCTGGACAAGGGAGGCAAGGGCACGGCGACGGTGACGTGGAAGTGGGACACCACCTCCACCCGGCCGCACAACGTCGAGGCCGACGACAGCTCGTTCAACTCTCACCCCGGCTGCAACAGCGGTGGCGGGTTCTACGGCGCCGACACCAGCCTCGCGTCCTGCGGTTTCACGACGGCCACCAGCTTCACGCACACCTTCACCAAGCCCGGCCTCTACCGCTACTTCTGCGCTGTGCACGGCGGGGTCAAGGGCGCCGGCATGGCCGGCACCGTGCTCGTCAAGGGCGCTCCGGCGAAGCGGAAGGCGTGACCGTGACCACGGCCGGCAGGTCCCTCCGAACAGCGCGCAGCGCACCGCTGGTTCTCCTGGTGCTGCTGCTCCAGGCCTGCGGTGCCTCGGGCAGCGACGGCGCTTCAGCTGGCGGCGATGTCACCCCCGGCACAAGCGGTCTCGAGCCCAGTGCGGCCGCCAGCAGTGCGCGGCCATCAGCGACCCGCCCAGCTCCCAGTGCGCGCACCTCCGCATCTGCCGGGCCGGCGCGAAGCACCGCTCCGCCACCGCAGACCAGCAGCACGGCGCTGTCGATCCGCGACTTCGCCTTCGCCCCTCGAGACCTGTCGATCACCGTCGGTGCGACGGTGCGGGCGACGAACGTCGACAGCGCCACCCATGACTGGACCTCGCGTGCGCCGATGTTCGCCTCCGGAGAGCTGCGCACGAACGCGTCGTACTCGTTCACGTTCCGCACTGCCGGACGCTTCGACTTCCTGTGCACGATTCATCCGAGTATGACCGGGAGTGTCACCGTCAACTGACCTGTCGACCCAGGCAGCCTGGCTGCCATCTTTCCCTGACGGCACGCGTTCGTGCGCTCTAGGCTCCGCCCATGACCACCAAGAGCGCGGTGCCGTTCGGCCAGGCCGACGCTCTGAACGCAGCGATCGCTTCCTACGGCGTCGTGGGGTCGGCCGCAGATGACGACCTCTTAACCATCGCCCGGCTGGCAGCCCGGATCTGCGACGTCCCCACCGCGACGGTCAACCTGCTGGACGCCACCGAACAGCACAGCGTGGCCACCTTTGGCTTTCCCAAGAGCAGCATCCCGCGTGCGGAGTCCTTCTGCGACACGACGGTCCGGCTGGACCATCAGCTGCATATCAGTAACGCCACGCTCGACGCCCGGTTCTCCGAGCACCCGCACGTCACCGGAGAGCTCGGCAGCGTTCGCTTCTACGCCGGCAGTCAGCTGCGCACGACAGACGGGCTCACCGTTGGCACGCTGTGCGTCTTCGACGACGTCGAGCGCGAGCTCGACTCCGGACAGCGCGAGGCGCTCGACGACCTGGCTACGCAGGTCGTCCAGGTCCTGGAGCTGCGGGCCATGACCGCGTTGCTCAGTAGCAGCAACGCCGAGCTCAGCCGGAGCAACGCCGACCTGTCGACCTTCGCGGCCCGCGTCGCCCACGACCTGCGCAACCCCATCGCCGCGACGACCGGCTTCCTTGCCCTGGCGCAGAACGCCTTTGGCGACCAGCTCACCGGACGGGCCAGAGAGTGCGTCGAGCACGCCAGTGCCTCGGTCGGACGGATGGCCGCGCAGGTCGACGACCTGCTGGCCTACGCCGGGCTGGGCGCGCGTCCCCAGCTGCGCGAGGTCGACCTGGCTGCCGTCGCCCGCGATGTCGTGGGCGACGTGCGGGTCCTCGTCAGCGACACCTCCGGGACGGTCGAGGTGGGTCCGCTGCCGACGGTGCAGACCGATCCCACGCTGGTCCGGCTGCTGCTGCTCAACGTGATCTCCAACGGCCTGAAGTACGCCCGGCCCGGGGTGCCGCCGGTCGTCGACGTCTCCGGGTTGCAGTCGGCCGAAGGCTGGCGGCTGGTGATCACCGACAACGGGCGCGGGATCCCGAAGGACGACCGGGCCAGAGTCTTCGACCTGTTCACCCGCTTGCGGACGACGGCCGACGTCTCCGGCAGCGGCATCGGGCTGGCCACGTGCGCCCGGATCGCCGAGACCCTCGGTGGCCGGATCGAGCTCGGCGACGCCGCGGACGGCGGCACCAGCGTGACCTTCGTCGTACCCACACCGACGGGAACCGGTACTTCTGCGTGACGGACCGCGCCGGGTGACAGATCCCGCCGCGAGGTGGAACCTGCGCGCATGACCACGGACGCCAGCTGGATCGCTTCGATGCCCGAGCGCTACGACACCTGCCTGGGCCCCGCGCTCTTCGCGCCGTACGCCAGGCACCTGGCAGCCTTGGCCGAAGCCTGGGCGCCGGCCAGGGTGCTGGAGGTCGCCGCCGGGACGGGCATCGTCACCGCGGCGCTGCGCGGCGCCCTGCCCGACGCGGAGATCGTGGCGACGGACCTGAACCTGCCCATGGTCGAGTGGGCCAGGGCTCGCGTACCTGGTGTCACGTGGCAGCAGGCCGATGCGCAGGAATTGCCTTTTCCTCCCGGCTCGTTCGACCTGGTGGTCTGCGCGTTCGGGGCCATGTTCTTCCCGGACAGACCGGCTGCGTTCGGCCAGATGCGTGAGGTGCTCGCGCCCGGAGCTCGGGCGTTGCTCAGCATCTGGGACACGGTCGAGCGGTCTGACCTGTCGGCGTCGCTGCTGCCGTGTCTCGAGGTGCTGTTCCCCGACGACCCGCCGACGTTCATCGTCCGCACACCCCACGGCTACACCGACCCGGAGCGGATCGAGGCAGACCTGCGCCAGGGCGGCTTCACCGAGCTCCTGATCGAGCACGTGGTCCTGCGCGGGGCGCCTACGTCGGTCCCGACGTACGTCGAAGGGCTGTGCCTGGGCTCACCCCTGCGCTTCGAGCTAGCGCAGCGCGGTGACCCGGCCGAGATCGCGGTCCGCCTGACGGCTCTGCTGCAGGAGCGACTAGGTCACGACCCGGTCGAGGGTGCTCTCGCTGCTTTCGTCGTCACGGCGACGCGGGACTGACGTCTCAGGCGAGGCTGAGGAAGAGCTTCTCCAGTTGGGCGACGTCGAGCTCGGCGCCGTCCCCGCCCTCGGCGAGGCACTGCTTGAGCCCACTGGCCACGATCGAGAAGCCCGCCTTGTCCAGGGCGCGGGAGACCGCGGCCAGCTGGGTGACGACGTCCTTGCAGTCCCGGCCCGCTTCGAGCATGCGTACGACGCCGGCGATCTGACCCTCCGCCCGGCGCAGGCGGTGGATCGCGGCCGTGGTGGCGTCGTCGTCGAGCTGCATGAGCGCTCCAGCTGTAGGGGTGGTCAGTGACCGAAGGAGATGCTCGGGAGGACCTTACGCAGCCACGCCGGCGAAGCCCAGGCGGCGTTACCCGTGAGGCGCAGGAGCACGGGCAGGAGCAGCAACCTGATGAGCAAGGCGTCGAGCAGGACGGCAACCCCCAAGATGATGCCCATCTCCTTGGGCGGCAGGGGCTCGGACAGCGAGAAGGTGAAGAAGACCGCGACCATCACGCCCGCGGCGGCGAAGATCGTCCGGCCGCTGTGCGCGACGCCGCCCACCATCGCCTCCTTGGCGTTGCCGCTGCGCTCCCAGTGCTCCTTGGCGCTAGCGAGCAGAAAGACGGTGTAGTCCATCCCGATCGCGAAGATCATGCAGGTCGTGGTTCTCGACCGCAGAGTGGACGGAGGTGCGCGGCGCGGTCCTGCAGCTGACGGTCAACCTCGTGGCCATCGTGACCGGCGGGCTGGCCCGGCTGACCGTGCAGCGCCTCGTCTACCGCCGCCGGCTGCGGCACGTGCGGGCTCATCCCCACGTGCGGCCCTGACCCGTCAGCGTTCGGCGACCGAGCCGCGCGGCGAGAGGGTCGGTTCGATCTGGGTCCAGAAGACATCTGCCCAGACCCGGTGCCCGCGGTCGTTGGGGTGGAACCAGTCGGCGGCGAACTGCGTGAGCATCGCTTTCCAGCCTTCCTCGCGCAGCGCCTCGTGCAGCGGCACAGCGTGCAGTCCCTGGGCACGGGCGCCGTCGGTCAAGGCCCGCGCGGCCTGCTCGGCGTGCTCCTCCCAGCGGCCGTGCATGAAGTACGGCGCGTCCGCGACGAAGGTGCCCGCGGGCAGGCCGAGCATCATCTGCCGGGCCTCCGCAGCGAACGCGGCGCTGTCGTAGGAGCGAACGTCGTTGCCGCCGATCGCGACGGTGACCAGATCGGGGGTGCGGCCCAGCGCGAGCAGCGCCGGGATCTGCCGGTCCAGGACGTCGGCGATGACGGCGCCAGAGCGGCTGAGGTTGACGACCTCCACCGGCTGACCGGTGGCCTTGCGCAGCCGCTGGGCGAGCAGCGCGACGTAGCCGCGCTCCGGCCGGCTCGCACCGACAGACTGCGCGACGCTGTCGCCGAGAGCGACGTAGAACAACCCGCCGGGGTCTCCCTGCGGCGTGGCCCAGAAGTCAGCGGCCCGGCTGACGCTGCGCCCGACCAGGGTGAGCTTGACGGCCCAGGTCGACGCGGTGGCCACGGCTATCGCGAGCAGGAGCACCAACACAGGGTGCCTCCTCGCCCATCGGGTCCGTGTCGTCATCGCGCGGCCACCTCCGCGCCCATGGTGTCGCGGCGAGCCCCGGCGTACCAGGGCCGAAGGTCATCGAGCGGAGGGCGTGGGATTCGAACCCACGAACAGCTTGCACTGTTAGCGATTTTCAAGACCGCCGCACTCGACCACTATGCGAGCCCTCCCAGACCGTGAGCCTAAGTGGCGGGGACCGGTGAGCCGGTACGGTCCGGGCATGGACGGGGAGCGCGCGACCGGCCGGTCGCTGCCCACCCTGCTCGTCGTCCCCGCCGGGATCGGCGTCCTCTTCCTGCTGCTGCCCCTGGTCGGGCTCCTGGCCCGAGCGCCCTGGACGGGGCTGCCCGACCTGCTGTCCGAGCCGGCGGTCCGCGAGGCGCTGCGGCTGTCCCTGGTCTCGGCGGCCGCAGCAACCCTGG
>JANPHZ010000036.1:0-14537 GCA_031424715.1 Frankiaceae bacterium | reverse complement strand
CAGCCCGAGCGCCGTCGACACGATGAGCCGGTCGCGCAGCGCACGGGTCGGATCGGTCTCGGCGGCGGGCTGGTGTCCTGGCTGCGCCGTGACGGGCAGCGCGGCGGAGTAGCCGGCTGCCTCGACGGCGGCCAGCAGGTCCTCGGTGGTCACCGAGGCGGGGAAGTCGACCCGCGCGGTCTCGGTGGCGTAGTTGACGCTCGCCACCACACCGTCGAGCTTGTTGAGCTTGCGCTCGATCCGGTTGGCGCACGATGCGCAGGTCATCCCCGTGATGGCGAGCTCGACGCGCTGCTCGGAGGCGGTGACGGTCATCGGGACAACCCCTTCGTCGTCACGGTGAAGGGCGCGGTGCGCACCTTCCCGTCGTGCTGGAAGTCCAGGAAGACCCGGTAGGTGCCTGGGCTCGGCACCTCCACCTCGAAGGTCAACCGCGGACCGGGCGTTCCGGGATCGTCCTGCGGGTGCACGTGCAGGTAGGCGAGGTCACCCTCGCGCAAGGCGACCACGTGCCCATACGCCGCCAGGTAGGGCTGTAGGTCGGTCACCGGACGGCCGTCACGCGAGACGGTCAGCGTCACCACCGAGGCCTCACCGGCGACGAGCACGCCGTCGAGGTCGACGGTGTAGCCGCCACCGGTGGTGGAGCTCTCGACCGGGGGGAGCGGCTGGGGTCGGTAGTCGCCGGCGGCCCGCACCTCACTGACCAGGGCGATGGCCTGCTCGGCGCCGACCGGAGTGAAGTCGGCGAAGACCTTGTAGTCGCCGGCGGCGGGCAGGGTGAGGGGGACCGTCCAGAGGCCGGCGTCGTCACGCACCGGGTGCACGTGCTGGAAGTGCTGGGTGTCCCGTCGTACGACGATGAGGTGCAGGTCCTTGTCGTGCGTGCGGGTGTAATCGAGCAGGGGAGAGCCGGCGGGACCCAGGATCCGCAGCCGAAGCGGCGCGGCCTGTCCCACCGGGAGCGCGGTGGTCTGCAGGTCAAGGGTGTAGCCGCCCTCGGTCACCGACAGGCCGGTGACGTCGGTGGTCGTGCCTGCGCCGTCCGCGCTGTGCAGGCCGGCGCCGGCCCCGGTGCTGCCGTGGGCGCCGGCCGCCGCTGCAGCCGGACCGACCGGACCCGTCACCCGACCCAGCCCGGCCGCCGCGGTGAACGCTGCGACCAGCGCGACGGCGAACAGGCTGAGTCGAGTGGGGGTGTTCATGCGACGGCGTATCCGGCCTCGGTCACGGCAGCCCGGACGGCTTCCGCGTCGGCGTCGCCCTCGACGGTGAGCAGGCCGCTCTCGAGGTCGACGGTGACACCGGTGACGCCGGGGACCTCCGTGACCTCCTCGGTCACCGAGCTGACGCAGTGGCCACAGGTCATCCCGGTGACGGTGTAGGTGCTGGTGCTCATGGTGGGGTCTCCTTGATGGGTCGGTATTAGCTTCGGACGAGTCGGGCGATCGCCTGGGAGGCTTCCTGCAGCTTGAGGTCCTGCTCCTCGCCGCCAGAGCGCGCGGCGTCGACGACGCAGTGCGCGAGGTGGTCGTCGAGCAGGGCGAGGGCGACGGACTGCAGCGCCTTCGTGGCGGCGCTGACCTGGGTGAGGATGTCGATGCAGTACTTGTCCTGCTCGACCATGCGGGCGATGCCACGCACCTGGCCCTCGACCTTGCGCAGCCGGGTCAGGTGGTCCTCACGCCTGGAGCTGTAGCCGGTCATCCGTTGCCTCCTCTGGCTACCCCTATGGGGTAGTCAGCATCCTACCCTGCCGGGGTATTCCCCAACTTGCGGTGGTCCCACGACCGGGTGCGCTCGACGACCAGCCGTACGACCACGCGCTTGTGCAGCATGGCCTCCACCAGAGGCCGAGCCTCTACGGTGTACGGCGCGGTGTAGCGCTCCCAGACGGCCACCCCGACACGCCACAGCTGCTCCGGGTCCTCGACGATCTCCCCGCGACCCTCGAGCGACACCCCGCGCAGCTCGTCGTACGCCTCGCCCGCCTCGACCAGGACGGTCAGCCGGTCGTCCCGGCGCAGGTTGAGCACCTTCTGGGCCTTGGCCTTGCTCTCGAACCAGATCTCGCCGTCGATCAGGGCGAACCACATGGCCACTAAGTGTGGAGCGCCGGTCGGCCCGAGTGTGGCCATCGTGGCGGTGCGGCTCGTCTCGAGGAACGCGGCGATCTCGTCGGCGGTCATCACGATCTGAGCGCGCTGGTGGCCGGTCACGACCTCGACCCTAGGACGGGGCACGTCGGGCACGCCGCGTATCGTCCGCGCAACCTCTTCGCAACGGGAGCCCTCGTGCAGCAGCTGACCGGACTGGACGCCGCCTTCCTCGCCATGGAGACCTCCTCGGTCTTCGGGCACGTCGGCAGCGTCTGCGTGCTGGACCCCTCCACCGCGCCGGAGGACTTCACCCTCGACCGGCTGAGCGGCCTCATCGAGCGGCGCCTGCACCTGATTCCACCGTTCCGGCGGCGGCTCGTCGAGGTGCCGCTCGGGCTCGACCAGCCCTACTGGATCGAGGACCCTGACTTCGACATCGAATACCACGTGCGCGAGCTCGCCCTTCCCGCCCCAGGCGACGACCGGCAGCTGGCCGACCAGGCGGCCCGACTGCACGCCCGGGCCCTCGACCGGCGCCGGCCGCTCTGGGAGCTCTACCTGATCCACGGCCTGGGTGGTGGCCGCAAGGCGATCTACACGAAGGTCCATCACGCCGCCATCGACGGGGTCTCCGGCAACGACATCCTCGCCGCAGTGCTCGACCTGACGCCCGAGGGGCGCGACGAGCAAGACACCCCGCCGTGGACCTGTGACCGGCAGCCGGGCAACGCCGAGTTGCTCGCGCGCAGCGTGGTGTCGCTGTCCGGTCACCCGGTCCGGGCGGCGCGGATGGGCTACGACCTCTTTCGATCGCTGCCCGGCCTGGCCACCGGCCCCGCGCTGCGACTGCCTGTCGTCGACAAGGTGCTGCGCCGCGACAGTCGCAGCGCCCTCCTCGGACCGACCGGGCTGCGGGCACCGGCGACCCCCTTCAACAGGTCGGTCAGCCCGCACCGGCGGTGGTCGTTCGTCAGCCTGCCCTTCGGGCAGGTCAAGGCCGTCAAGGACGCCCACGGCTGCACCGTCAACGACGTGGTCATGGCGCTGTCATCGGGGGCGCTTCGCCGCTGGCTGCTCGACCACGATGCGCTGCCGGAGGCTCCGCTCGTGGCCGGCGTGCCGGTGTCGGTGCGCACGCAGGACCAGCGGGGCACCGGTGGCAACCGGGTCTCCAGCATGATCGCGCCCATCCCGACCAACCTCGAAGACCCGTTGCAGCGACTGCAGGCCTGCCACGAGTCGATGCGCGCGGCCAAGGAGCAGCACGGCGCCCTTCCGGCCGACATGCTGGCCGACGTCGCGCAGTTCGCCATGCCGGCGCTGGCGGGTCAGGCCGCGCGGCTGGCCGCGCGACTGCGTCTGGTCGAGCGGGTGAGCGCCTTCAACCTCATCATCAGCAACGTCCCGGGGCCGAACATCGACCTCTACTACGCCGGCGCCCGGCTGCTGGCCTACTACCCGCTGTCGGCGATCGCCGACGGCCAGGGGCTCAACATCACGGTCATGAGCTACGGCGGGCAGCTGCACTTCGGCCTCATCGCCGACCGCGATCTGGTGCCCGACCTTGACGCGATGGCGGGTTATCTCGGGGCTGAGCTCGAGGTGCTGCACGCTTCCGTCGCAGCGGCGGCCCCGGCGCCGCGCAAGGCCCGCAGCAGCAAGGTCGGCTAGCCCGACTCGGCTCGCTGCAGCAGGGCGCGCACCGTGTCCGGCGTACGCGCCGTGCAGGCCACGCCCAGGGCTCGCTCGATCCGCGCGGTGCTCAGCCGAGACCGTCCGGCGCCGTCGGGGTAGCCGAGGTAGAGCACGCCCGTTCCGGCCTGGGCGACGTCGGGGGACCAGTCGGTGTCCAGGAAAGCCTGCAGGGCAGCGGGTTCGGGCTCACCCAGCAGGAACGCGATCAGCGCATAGCCCGGTAGGTCAGGCAGGTCCCGCAGGGCGACCTGCAGATCGGTGGGACGGCGTACGGCGACGCGGAGTTCCAGGTCCAGCTGCTCCCGTAGGGCCGACTCGATCTCCCGTGCCAGAGCGGCCGCGTCCCGCCGCGGACTGGCGAAGACGGCATTGCCACTCGCCAGCAGGGTTGAGACCTGCGTGTGGCCCAGCGAGGTGAGCACCTCGGTGAGGTCGGCCATGGGCAACCGGTTGCGCCCCCCGACGTTGACCGCGCGCAGCAGCAGGACCCACACGGTGCGCACCCTACGAGTCGGGGTCCTGTGGACAACGCGGCGCAGGCGGCACCGCTGTCTGCTGTGCTGCGGTCATGACGTCGAGCGCCACGGCCGTGCCGCCCGCCACCGTCCTCGTCCCGGTGAGCGGGCCCCCGGCGCAGGACGGGTCGGTGCAGGTCGTGCTGCGGGCCTGCGCGGGCTCGCTCGTGCTCCCCGCCTACTCAACGCTCGAGCGACTGCTCATCGGCTGTGGCCCGGACCAGCCCTGGGCCGTCCTGCGCTCGGACGACGTCGAGGGGCTCCTGCCGTCCTGGGGAGACGCCGTGGCGGTCCTCGACGTCGCGCTGGCTCCGTCCGATCGGCAGCGGGCAGCAGCCCCATGAGGCAGATCGACGTCGAACCGAGCGAACTGGTGACCGCCGGCGGTTGCGTGGATCTGGTGGCCCACGCGCTTCTGGTGATGCGGAGTCAGTTGCTGGCCGTGGGCAGCCCTGACCCGGGTCGGGCAGACACCCGGTCTGGGCTGGCCGTGACGATGGAGCGGCTGCTGCGCGACCTCGCGCTGTCCGGGCAGGTCGCGGTTGGCCACGCCGACGACCTTCGGGCGGCTGCCTCGGCCTACAGGGCGGTCGAGGCCAGGGCGGTGCGCACACGGTGAGCCTGATCGCGGGCGACGCCGCTGGCTGCGCCGTGCTGGCGCGGGCGCTCGGGCGGGTCGCCGCCGGTGTGGCGGCTCAGGCGCGTGCACTGCGGAGCTGCCTTCCCATCTGGAACGGGGCGGCCGGTGACGCCGAGCGGTCCAGTGCGCTGCTGCTGTCCGACCTGCTGGACGCGCAAGCGGATCGTCTCGCGGGGGCCGGACGGGCTCTCGCGGAGTTCGCCGCTGACCTCGAGGGAGCGCAGCGGCAGGCGTCTGCCGCCGACTGCCTGCCTCGGCAAACCCCCGACGACCTCGCCGAGCGGGCTCGGATACTGGCAGTCGCCCGGCGCAGCGCGGACCTCGCGCAGGATCGACTGCTGACGCGGTTGCGCGGGCTCGACACCCTCGGCCCTGTGGTGACCGGGGTGCCTGGACCGGTCATGGGGCCGGCGGTGCCAGGGACGACGGCGCAGGGCCCGGGAAGTCCACTGTCCCTGCCCGGGCCGGTCGACCTGATCGACCTCGTCAACTCGCTCGTCATGGCCCCCAGCGCCCTGGCGGGCGAGGCGGCCAAGCGGGCTCTGGCGGCCGGTCTCGCGGCCCGGTCGCTCAAGGACGCGACCAGGACGGGCAGCGCCGCCGAGCGCGCGCTCGCCCGGGCCGAGTGGCGCGAGGCGTTGCGTAACTACCGCCACCTGCGGGGCTCCGAGCGCGCGTTCGCCGCCACCGCGGGGCGGTTGCCGGCGCCAAGCTGGCTCACCCGGGTCAACAGCCCGCTCAGCGAGGCGCTGCCCGTCGTTCGGAGCATTCCGGTGGCGTCGGTGCTCGTTGTCGGGGCAGGCACGGGCCTGGACGTACTCGCGGGCAAGAGCGTGCCGATGGCGCTGACGAAGAACGTCGCGGCGACTGCAGCCGGGATGGCCGCGTTCAGTGGCGCCAGCACCGTGCTCGTCGGGGCCGGCGTGGTGGGCGGCCCGGTCGTTCTGGGAGCGGTGGCCGCTGGCTTCATCGTGAGCTACGGCGTGGGTCAGGCGGTCGAGCACTGGGGCGACGACGTGGCCGACGCAGCATCGGCGGTGGGGGACGCCGTGGGTGACGTGGCGAGCGGGGCTAAAGACCTCGCCGGGGGCGCCGGAAAGGCGGTCTCCGGCGCGTGGAACTCGGTGTTCGGATAGTGGGGCTGACCCCCCGGAGCGGAGGCATCATGACCGGCATGACCGATCAGCGACCGGAGCTGCCCGCTCCACCTGCGGGGCTCAGCCCGACCCTTGCGGCCTTCCGACCCTCGGTGCGCAGCCAGGTGCAGGCGGTGGGGATCGTGGCCGGTGTTCTCGCCGCCATCCTCCTCGCCAAGGGCGGGTGGCCGCCACCTCGGGGCACTGCGTGGGTGCTGCTCTTCCTCGTTGCCGGCCTCGGGCTATTCGCGGCCAAGCTGGCCCGCAAGCAGCTGTGGGCGGGCGCGGGCTGGGTCGCCAGCCGTGGGCTGCTGCGCACCCACTACGTGCGCACCGACGCGCTGGTGTCCGCCCGCGACCTCCGCTCCGGCGTCGACCGGCTCATCGAGCTCAAGGATGCCGACGGCCGCTCGATCGGTCTGCTCAGCGCCGAGCTGCGCGAGGCGGCTCAGGTGCTGACGCACGTGCAGCGCGATGTCGGAGTCTCGCGCAAGCAGGGTCTGCACCTGCCACCGTCCACCGCCCAGCTGCTGGGGCTGCGCCGCTAGCGACCGGTGTGCGGCATCAGGGCGCCGTCGGGGATGACTCCCAGGCGTCCGGCCTGGAAGTCCTCGACCGCCTGGCGCAGCTCGTCACGGGTGTTCATGACGAACGGGCCGTACTGCGCGATGGGCTCGCGGATCGGCTGCCCACCGAGCACGAGGACCTCCAGTGCGGGGCTGCGTGACTCCTGCTGGGCGTCCGCGGCCACCGAGAGGCGATCACCGGCTCCGAGCACGGCCAGCTGGCCGGTGCGCACGGGCCGACCTTCGACCCCGACCGTCCCGCGACCAGCGAGCACGTAGACCAGCGCGTTGAAGTCCGGCCGCCACGGCAGGCTGAGGGACGCCCCTGCGGGCACCGTCGCGTGCACGTTGGAGAGGGGCGTGTGCGTCGACCCCGGGCCGCGCACACCGGCCAGCTCCCCGGCGATGAGCCGGACGAGCGAGCCGCCGTCCTGCGACCCGAGCAGGGCCACGTCGGAGCCCTCGAGGTTCTGGTACTAAGGCGGCGAGAACTTGTCCTTCGCCGGCAGGTTGACCCACAGCTGGAAGCCGTGGAAGAGCCCGCCGCTCATGACCAACTCGGCCGGCGGGGTCTCGATGTGCAGGATGCCGCTGCCCGCCGTCATCCACTGCGTCCCGCCGTTCTCGATGACGCCGCCGCCACCGTGCGAGTCCTGGTGCAGGAAGGTCCCGTCCAGCAGGTAGGTGACGGTCTCGAAGCCGCGGTGCGGGTGCCAGGAGGTGCCCCGCGGCTCGCCGGGCGCGTACTCCACCTCGCCCATCTGGTCCATCATGATGAACGGGTCGAGGTCGCGGTAGTCGACGCCCGCAATGGCCATCCGGACCGGGAAGCCCTCGCCCTGCAGTCCGGACGGCGCCGTGGTGACGGAGCGGACCGGGCGCTCGACGTCTGCGAGGCCGGCGGCCGGAACCCGGGTCAGCGTGGTCGGGTCAGCAGTCACGGCAGGCATCTCGACTCCTTTGTTGAAGGTGCAACTACTTCGCTCAACGCTACGCGGCGGCGGGCATTCCCGCGACTGGGACACTCTCACCCATGACCGACCCGCGGCGTCACGTGCCGCGCACCGACACCGTGCTGGCCGACCCGCGGCTGCGCGAAGCCGGCACCCGGTTGGGACCGCAGCTCGTCCGGTCCGCCGTCCAGGCAGCCCAGGAGCAGGTGCGGGTCGGTGCGGTCGACCCGGCCGCCGCCGTCGATCTCGCCGTGTCCCTGTTGCCAGCACTGGCCACGACCCTTCGCCCGGTCCTGAACGCCACCGGCGTCGTGCTGCACACCAACCTCGGGCGCGCGCCGCTCTCTTCAGCAGCGGTGCAGGCGCTGGTGGCCGCGTCGGCGTACGTCGACGTGGAGTACGACGCCGAGACGGGCGCCCGCGCGCGTCGCGGTCGCGGCACGGTGGCAGCACTCAGGCAGGCCGTGCCGGCGGCGCAGGACGCCCTGGTGGTCAACAACGGAGCGGCGGCCCTGGTCCTGTGCACGACGGCCCTGTCCGCCGGCCGCGAGGTCGTGGTCAGTCGAGGCGAGCTGGTCGAGATCGGCGACGGCTTCCGCCTGCCGGACCTCGTGGCCTCGACCGGAGCCATCCTGCGAGAAGTCGGTACGACGAACCGCACCCACCTCGCTGACTACGCCGACGCCGTCGGTCCCGAGACCGGGTGCGTCCTCAAAGTGCATCCGAGCAACTTTCGGGTCGAGGGCTTCACCAGCGCGGTTGCCGTAGGCGAGCTCGCGACCCTGGGGGTGCCGGTCGTCGTCGATGTCGGCAGTGGCTTGCTGGCACCGGAACCGGCGCTGCCCGACGAGCCCGACGTCGCGTCTGCGCTGGCCGCCGGTGCCGACCTCGTGACCTGCAGCGGCGACAAGCTGCTCGGCGGCCCCCAGACCGGACTGGTCTTCGGCCGCGCCGACCTGGTCGACCAGGTCCGCCGGCATCCGCTCGCCCGGGCCCTGCGCGTCGACAAGCTGACCCTCGCTGCGCTGGAGGCCACCCTGCGCGGACCGAAACCTCCTGTCCTGCAGGCGATCCGCATCGATTCCGAGGTGCTGAGGCGACGGAGCGAGAGGCTGGCGATGGCGGTCGGCGGCGAGGTCGTCCCCAGCGCCGGGGCCGTCGGCGGGGGAGGGGCCCCCGGGCACGTCCTCGCCGGCTGGGCGGTGGCGCTCCCGGTCGTCTACGCCGAGCGGCTGCGCCGGGGTGACCCGTGCGTCGTGGCGCGGGTCGAACGCAACCGCTGCCTGCTCGACCTGCGCTGTGTCCCCGAGGACGACGACGACCGGCTGCAGGAGGCGGTACGCGCGTGCGGGTAATCGCCACCGCCGGTCACGTCGACCACGGCAAGTCGACGCTCGTCCGTGCGCTCACCGGCATGGAGCCGGACCGCTGGGCCGAGGAGCAGCGGCGGGGGATGACGATCGACCTGGGCTACGCCTGGACGGCCTTGCCGTCGGGCGAGACGGTCGCCTTCGTCGACGTACCAGGTCATGTGCGGTTCATCGGGAACATGCTGGCCGGTCTGGGGGCGAGCCCTGCGGTGCTGTTCGTCGTCGCGGCTGATGAGGGCTGGCGAGAGCAGTCCGCGGAGCACCTCGCTGCGATCGACGGACTGGGCCTGCGGTACGGGTTGCTCGCGGTCACCCGCAGCGACCTGGCGGACCCCGGGCCTGCCCTGGCGCAGGGCCGGGCGGCGCTAGCCCGGTCCTGCCTGGGCGAGGTCGAGGCCGTCGCGGTCTCTGGGACGACGGGGGCGGGAATCGCCGAGCTGTTCGCCGCACTCGAGCGCACCGTGGACGCCCTCGGCCGGCCGGTCACGGATGGCCGGGTCCGGCTCTGGGTCGACCGGGCCTTCACCGTGACCGGTGCCGGGACGGTCGTCACGGGCACTCTCGGCAGCGGGAGCCTGGCCGTGGGCGACGTCCTGGACCTGTCGGGAGCGCTCGTGCGGGTCCGCGGCCTGCAGTGCCTCGGCGAGCCGGTGGAGCAGGTCGACGCGGTTGCCCGCGTCGCGGTCAACCTGCGTGGGGTGGACCGGGCCGGCGTGGGCCGGGGCTCGGTACTGCTGACGCCACAGGCCTGGGTCCGCACCGAACGGTTCGACGCGCACGTCGACCGACCGGTCACCGACCTCCCGGGAGACCTGGTTATGCACGTGGGAACTGCCGCGGTCCCAGCGGGCGTGCGACCACTCGGGCCGCACAGCGCACGAGTCACCCTGGCGCGGCCGGTGCCCCTGCAGGTCGGCGACCGCGTGTTGCTGCGCGACCCGGGCGGCCAGCGGCTCGTGGGTGGACTGCAGGTGCTCGACGTCGACCCACCCCCGCTGCGGCGGCGCGGAGCGGCGGCCGCGCGGGGGAGTGACCTGGCTTCCCGACCCCGCGACACGGCGGCCGTGGTGCAAGAGCGCGGTGCGGTGCGGGCCAGCGTCGTGCGAGCCCACGGCCTCACCGGGTCGCCTGCCCCGGGCGTGCAGTCGGTCGGTGACTGGCTCGTCTCGTCCGACCGCTGGGAGCACTGGTGCGCCCTGCTCGTCGATGCCGTCAGCGCCCACGCGAGAACGCACCCGCTGGAGCCCGGTCTCCCTGAGGGCGCGGCGCTGCACTTCCTCGGCCTACCGGATCCACTGCTGCTCGCCCCGGTCGTCCGAGCCGCCGAGCTGGAGCAGCGAGGTGGGCGCGTGTGCAGGCCGGGGGGTGGACCTGCACTGGGTGAGTGGCTGGGCCTGGTCCAGGAGCAGCTGTCCCGCGACCCCTTTGCCGCGCCCGACCAGGACCAACTCACAGCGTGGGGCGCAGATCGCGCCGAACTCGCCGCGGCTGCCGGCACCGGTGCCCTGCTGATCCTGCCCGGGCCGGTGACGCTGCTCCCCAGTGCACCCGCCCAGGCCGTCGAGCTGTTGGCGGCGCTGCCCGGCCCCTTCACCGCCGGGCAGGCCAGGGACGCCCTGGGCACCACGCGGCGCGTTGCCATCCCCTTGCTGGAACACCTCGACCGCAGCGGCTGGACGCGGCGGCACCCGGATGCGCGCCGCGAGGTCGTACCCCGGGCAGCTGGCCCGCCGCGCCTACGCTGAGCAGATGGCGGTGCTGCAGGACGGCTTCGGTCGCACGGTGACCGACATGCGGCTGTCGCTCACCGACAAGTGCAATCTCCGGTGCACCTACTGCATGCCGGCCGAAGGTCTGCCCTGGCTGACGTCCGCCGAGCTGCTCAGCGATGACGAGATCGTGCGGCTCGTCGGTGCCGCCGCCTCGCTCGGGGTGACGACGGTGCGCTCCCGGCGGCACGAGCTCACCCCCGTCGAGGGCCGGGGGAGCGCACCCGCCGAGGTGTGGTGGGTCGACGGCGGCCCAGCGCGGGTCGGTGTGGTCGGGTCGGTGACGCGGCCGTTCTGCGGCACCTGCGACCGGATCCGACTCACCGCCGATGGTCAGCTGCGCACGTGCCTGTTCGCCCGGGAAGAGTCTGACCTTCGCACTCCGCTGCGCGCCGGTGCTGACGAGGCGGCGCTCCAGGCGGCCTTCGTCACCGCCATCGCGGGCAAGAAGGCCGGTCACGGCATCAACGACCCTGCTTTTTTGCAGCCGGATCGGCCGATGTCGGCGATCGGCGGTTGACCGTGCCTGATGCGCAGGCGCGCGAGGTGGGTGTCCGACCCGAGGGCATCCGTCTCGGGCAGCTGCTCAAGCTGGCCGGTTTTGCCGGCACCGGCAGTGACGCCAAGGTCCTGCTCGAGCTCGGCGAGGTCGAGGTCAACGGCGAGCCCGAGAGCCGCAGGGGTCGGCAGCTCCAGGTCGGGGACGTCGTGGAGTGCGGCGAGGAGAAGGTGCGCCTCACCCCGGCCTGAGTCGCTGCTCCAGCTGACCGCGGGCCAGGGGCCACTCGTCGGCGAGCAGGCTGAAGCAGGCCGTGTCCCGGACCGTGCCATCGGGCCGCCGTCGGTGATGGCGCAGCGTTCCGTCGTACGACGCACCGAGTCGTCCGATCGCTGACCGGGAGCGGGTGTTCAGGGCATCTGTCTTCAAGGTGACCCGCGCCGCGCCGAGGGTCTCGAAGGCGTGGCTGAGCAGAAGCAGCTTGCACGCAGGATTGACCCGGCTCGCCCAGAGGTCGCGGCGGTACCACGTCCAACCGATCTCGAGGCCCTCGACCGAGAGGTCGACGTCGAGGTAGGACGTCGAGCCGACGGCCTGACCCCCGTGCAGGACCGCCCAGGGCAGTCCGGGGTGGGTGCGGATGAGGTCACGCAGATCGCTCTCGGTGTGCGGCTGGGGCGTCGGCAACCAGCGCCAGATCTCGGGGTCCGCCGCCGCGACCAGCAGGTCGCTGACGTGCTGGTCCGTCAGCGGCTCGAGGCGTACGTGCTCGTTGGCCAGGATCACGGGCTCCGGGGTGCGCACGCAGGGGAGGCTAGGACGTCGGGAGTGATCGGGGGACGTCGCGCGTTGGGGTCGGGCATGGAGGAGAACAGGGCACGCGTCGTCGTCGAGGCGCTGCGGCAGCGCGGGATCCACGCGCAGATGGAGAAGGCGGGCGTCTACCAGTTCGGCATCCACATCGCCCTTCCCGACGGGCGGCAGGCGATCTGGGACACCGACGGCACCGCGGGCCTGGAGGCCCAGGTGATGCGCAACGGCATGCTCGTCGGCTTCGTGCCGTGCATCGAGGGCAGCGAGGAGTTCACCCAGGATCAAGTGGTCGAGGCCATCGCCCACACCGACTACGACCAGCCGATCGCTCGTCGTCGTACGACGCCCTTGCCCGCAGCCGAGCCGCTCCCCGCTCAGGGCGGCGTGTTCCGGCGCTTCTTCGACGGGTTTCGCTACCACTAACCAGTTGCCCGTCCGGTCATGATCGGTTTGTGCTGACGTCGTCCTGGCCGCTGTTCGGCCTCGAGCTACGGCGACAGGACCTCGTCCTGCGGCCGCCGACCGATGCCGACTTCCCGGCGCTGCTGGACGCGATTGACGCCGGGATCCACCCGCCTGAGGTCATGCCGTTCAGTCACCCCTGGACCGACGCCGTACCGGAGGCGCGGCGTCGCGCGGCCCTGCAGTTCTGGTGGCGGGGGCGGGCCACCTGGACGCCCCAGCAGTGGAACCTGCTCCTGCTGGTCGAGCGCGCCGGCGAGGTGGTGGGCGTGCAGGAGGTCTTCACGCACCAGTGGGACGTGCTTCGTCAGGTGGGGACCGGCTCCTGGCTCACCCTCAGCGCACAGCGGCAGGGCGTGGGCAAGCAGATGCGCACTGCGGCCCTTGACCTTGCCTTTCACCACCTGGGTGCGGAGCGGGCGCACACAGAGGCGTTCGCGGACAACGCTGCCTCGGCGGGCGTCTCGCGGGCTCTCGGTTACCGACCGAACGGCTCGACGTGGGAGGCCCCCCGCGGCACGCCGCAGGAGCTGCTCGGCTTCGTGCTTGAGCGCGACGACTGGCTGGCCAGGGGAGCGCCGCAGACCGAGGTCGTCGGCCTCGACGCCTGCCTGCCCGACTTCGGACTCGGGGGGTCGGGCTGACGGCTCACGTGAGCGGGTCGACGCGGCGCAGGAAGCCCCGAGCCTGCAGGTAGTCGGCCAGGCTCTGCCGGTGGTCCGGGCAGGCGGCCCAGGTCTTCTCGCGCTCCGGGGTGTGCAGCCGCGGGTTGTTCCACACGACCAGGTAGACCGCGTCGGCCCGGCAGGCCTTGGCCGAGCAGATGGCCGGCTCAGCCTCGGTGGCGTCTTCCGTCATGCCCGGGCCACGGCGACGAGTCGACACGTCCGGCCGTCATCGGCCCACGTCACGCTCAGGTCGACATCGCCGACGGTCCGGCGTACGGCGCGCAGGAGCCGGGCGAGGCGCATGCCCCAGGGCGGCAGCGGGGTCCGCCAGTCGTCGGCGCCTCGGTGGGGTCGGGCCCAGCGGGACAGGCGGGGTACGAGCAGGGTCCGGAGCTCCTGTGGCGCGGCGACGCGGGCAGCGACCGTGACCTCGCGGGCCTGCACGACATCGTGCCGGCTGTGCCGGCGTACCTCTACCTCGCCGGCGTGGACGGCGGCATCGGACGGCGACGCCACAGCTAGTCCAGCCCGGGCGCAGCGGGCCAGCAGGTCCTCCATGTCAGCGAGCGTAGGCGGACCCCGCCCGTACTCTCCTGGCATGCGGTGGTGGTCGCGGCGCCCACAGGCGCCCTCGCTCAGCCCGGAGGAGCGGCTGCGCCGGGCTGCCCGGCACGTCGGCAGCGACCCGACGGTATGGGGCGAGCCTGACCTCAACGCTGGCGACCTGCACATCGGCGACCGCGTCAAGATCTGGTCGGGCGATCGACGTACGTCGATCGGAGGTCCGGGCCGGATTCGGCTGGGGCACAACGTGTTTCTCAACTCCGGTGTCATCCTCTACAGCGAGGTGTCGATCACGCTGGGCGATGACGTGGCCCTGTCGAACGACGTCTACGTGATGGACACCGACAGCCACGGGATCGAAGGGCGGCCCCCGCGCGCCGCCGCGGTGTCGATCGGACGCGGGAGTTGGGTCGGTGCGCGGTCGATCGTGCTGCCTGGTGTCTCGATCGGTGAGCAGGTCGTGGTGGCCGCGGGCTCCGTAGTGACGCGGGATGTTCCCGACCACGTGCTGGTCGGGGGTAACCCCGCGCGGGTGATCCGCAGCCTCACCTATCCCGAGCACTGCCGACGGGCGTGGCACGACCAGTGGTGCTACTGCCCCGGCAGCGTGCTGGGACCGCCGATCACCACCTGACGCGGTCAACACGTCCGGCGAAAAAAGTCTGAGAAATATAGGGATCCGGTCTGGCTGCCCCTCGGTTTTGTCAGACCCTGGTTCTACGTTCATGGGGTGCTCACTGCTGCCACTGTCGTTGACTGGTCCTCGCGTCCGGTCGTCTCGGCGGCGT
>JANPHZ010000035.1:0-16374 GCA_031424715.1 Frankiaceae bacterium | reverse complement strand
GAGCTCGGAGTAGACCTCGAAGCCGTCGCCGCGCGCGAACCAGCCCTCGCCGTACCAGAGACTGGCCACGACCTGCACGATCGCGTAGACGAGCACGAAGGTGCCGACCACGCCGGGCAAGCTGCGGTCGGGCGGGACGAGCTCGAGCCAGACGAAGACGCTGAGCGAGACCGCGGCCGGCCACAGGCCCAGTGGCGCGAGCCGGTCGGCGGCGGGCGCAGAACCGCCGGCTAGTGGCGCGAGGAGTCGGTGGACCAGACGCAGCGGGTTGGCGTAGCGCCAGACCGGTCCGAGCAGCAGGCTCGCCGGGATCAGCCCGACCCAGAACGTCACGTAGACCGCCCACGGCGCGATGTTCTTCGCCGGGTCGGGTGGACCCGTGAGCGCCACCACGAGGACGAGCAGGCCGGTGCCGAGAGCCAGGGCCTGCACGACGGTGCGGGTGGCCGGGTGCTCGATGACCCGTTGCACAGCCACGGGCAGCGCGGCTCCTCCGGCGGGGTCCTGCAACCGGGGCCGGCGCCAGAGCACCACCAGGGCCAGGAAGCTGATGAGCACCACCGTGCCGGAGCCGTAGAGCGCGAGCCAGGTCGGGATCGGCAGGTCGGCGCGGGTCCCGACCCCGTGCGCGAGGACGGTGGCGGTCACTGCACCTGGATCTTGGTCAGCTCGACGCCGCTGCGTTCCAGCTCCAGCGCGAAGACGCCCGGGATGGACGCGACGAACGTCAGCTCCGCCGAGCCCCCGGCCGCGACGTCGACCCGCTTGTCGTAGCCGTGCAGGTGCACCTCATCGGCGACATCACTGCTGACCCGGAGCGTGACCGTGGACCCCAGCGCGGGCCTGACCCGACCTTGTACGCCGGACGCCTTGCCGTCGGCGTACGCGATCTCGACCACCGGTGGCGCACTCGCCGGCGGCGAGCCGGGTGCGGCGGTCACCGAGGGCACAGCACCGGTGGGCGGCCCCGTCGGCTCAGGCGCGGAGCCGGCGCAGCCGACCGAGCTCAGGACGAGGGCGGCTGCAGGCAGCCACAGCCGGGTTCGCCTCACCGGAAAATCTTGTCACGCCCGCCTGCCCGCCCCGCCCGCCCGGCAGCGCCGATCATGGAGTTGCTGCCCACCGGCTGAGCGGTTGTGTAAGAACTCCATGATCGGCGGGATGGGGGGTTGGCGGTGGCGGTGGGATTTGAACCCACGGACGACTTGCGCCGTCACACGCTTTCGAGGCGTGCTCCTTCGGCCGCTCGGACACGCCACCACAGGCGACTCTAGCGAAGCCCTAGCGCTGAGCGCGGAAGAAGTCCTGCAGCAGGGCGGCAGACTCGGCCTCGAGCACACCGGCGATGACCTCCGGACGGTGGTTGAGTCGGCGGTCGCGTACGACGTCCCACAAAGACCCGACCGCCCCCGCCTTCGGGTCGATGCTCCCGTAGACGACCCGGTCGACCCGGCTGAGCACCAGCGCGCCGGCGCACATGGTGCACGGCTCCAGGGTGACGACCAGGGTGCAGCCGGTCAGCCGCCACCGGCCCAGCGCGACTGCCGCGGCCCGGAGTGCCACCACCTCGGCGTGGGCAGTGGGGTCACCCGTCAGCTCCCGCTCGTTGCGCCCCTCCCCGAGCACCGCCCCGTCCGGCCCGAGGACGACCGCGCCCACCGGGACGTCCCCGTGCTCGACTGCGGCGCCGGCCAAGGCCAAGGCCTGCCGCATCGCGTCGTCGTACGGGCTCACACCTCGAGCAGCTGGTCGAGCACCTGGTCGCAGCCGGTCCGCACGCAGACCTCGCGTAGCACGTCGGCAGGCAGTCGCCCTTCCTCCGCACACAGGGCCAGCAGCGCTTCCGCCGAGATGCCGAGGTCGTCCAGCAGCGCCGGATCGCCGGCGGTCTCGACGACCGGTCGGACGCTGTCCTCGTCGTCGTCGACCTCGAGGTCGTCCAGGTCGTCGGCACTGTCGACGCCCTCGGCGTCCCACAGCAGCGCCGCGATGTCGTTGCTGTCGACGGCCCTGCGGTCGGACAGGAAGACCCGCGGCTCGAGCAGGCTGCCGGCGCCGCCGTCGACCCGCACGAGCCCGACGTACTCGTCATCGGCCTCCAGGAGCAGCACCGCCGGTCCCGGCCCGTCGCCGGTCAGGTCACGCAGCAGGTCGGCCAGCGCCTCCAGGTCCTCGACCTCGTCGAGGTCGATCTCCTGGGCGGTCCAGTCCCCGCCCTGGCGGACGAGGGCGGCGGCGAAGTAGGACACGGTCAGCGCTCCGAGAGGTGTGGGTGAAGGGGGTCAGCCGACCAGAGTGTCCACGACGCGCTCGTAGACCGTGGCGAAGCCCAGCCGGCGAGCCAGCGTCGACAGCATCTCGTCGGCATAGGCGTCCTCGTCGGCCAGGATCGCACCGAGCTCCATCTCCTCGAGCCCCAGGTCGTCGAAGACACCGAGATCACCAGCGGGCAGCAGCTCGTCGAGGTCGTCGTCGTCAGGCAGGTCTAGGCCCAGCTCGTCCAGCACCTGCGCGGCCAGCTCCCAGTCCACCGCCGCCGACACGTCAGACAGCAGCAGGCTGACCTGACCCTGTTGCAGGCGGACGACGACGAAGAACTCCTGCGCGACGTCGACCAGCGCGAAGGAGCCGATCTCGCCCGGCCGACGGCGGACGGCGTCGATGAGGGCGTCCAGGTCGTCGGCGCTGTCCTCGGGCAGCGCGGCGGCCTGCCACTGCTGGTCCTCGCGGAAGACGAGGACGGCGTAAGCCGCCTCCACGGGGGCCGAGCTGCCGGGCTCTGTGACCACGTCCACCGCGCACCCCCTGGGCGGCCCGGGCGGGCCGCCCGGGCGACTCTTGCAGAGTCGGCCGAGCAGGGAAAGCCCCGGCGGGTTCGCGGACTCCTCACCCGGGTAGGGCTCAGGCAGCGCACCGCCGCCCACTAGACGTCACCCATGAGCCCCGGAGGCCCCACCATGTCCGAGCGCAACACCGTTGCCCACTTCCTGCACGACGCCGGTCTCGCCGCCTGGTTCGGCGGCTCCCTGATGGGCGCCGTCGGCGTCAACGGCGCGGCCTCCGACGTCGACGACCCCCGCCAGCGGGCTCGCGTCGCCAACGCCGGCTGGGGCCGCTGGACCCCCGTCAACCTGGTCGCGATCGGCGCGCACCTGGCCGGCGGCGCGATGCTGCTCAAGGCCAACAAGGGACGGGTCGTGGCGCAGAAGGGCGTCCTGGCCAACACCAACGTCAAGCTCGCGCTGACCGCCGGCGCCCTCGGTGCGACCGCCTACAGCCGACTGCTCGGGCAGAAGGTCATGGACGCCGGTGACGTGCCCGTCGCAGGCGGCACGGAGTCGCTGCCCTCCACCCCGCCGGAGGTCGCCAAGGCGCAAAAGCAGCTCAAGGCGCTGCAGTGGGCCATTCCCGGCCTGACCGGTGCCGTCCTGGCCTCCTCGTCCCTGCACGAGGAGCAGCAGCGCCCGTCGCAGGTGCTTAAGGGCACGCTGCAGGGCGTCCCCGGCAAGGCGACGACGCTGGCCGCCACCGTCGGGTCCAGCGTCGGGTCGGCCGCGTCGGACGTGTTCGACAAGGTCAGCGACAAGGTCCGCGCCAGCTAGAACCACCCGCCTTGCTCGACGCCCGCCTTCGCTCAGGAGGCGGGCGTCGACGCGTCCGGCCGCACTTGCGGATCGGGCGCCGGCTCGGGCGAGGTCGGAGCGCCCGCTTCGCCGAAGAACGACTGCCCCGCAGCGACCCCCGCGACCACGCCGGAGGCGGCGGCGACCGACACCAGCTGCAGACCCGGGGTCAGGTCACCGGCGGCGTAGACCCCCTCGACCGTCGTCCGGCCGCAGGAGTCCACGACGACGTATCCCTCGTCGTCGAGCTGACAGCCCAGCGACGTCGCCAGGTCGGTGCGCGGCAGGTGCGCGAGCGAGAAGAACACGAGTGACGCGTCCAGCACCCGGCCGTCGTCGAGGACCACCCCGCGCAGGTCGCCGCGGGTGCCGGTGAACCGGGCGGCGCTGCGCTCGATGAGGTCGATGCCGTGCTTGGCAAGGGTGGCGCGGCAGGCGTCGTCTCCCGCGAAGGCCGGGCCGTTCGTCACCACGGTGATCGACCGGGCCCAGTTGAGCAGCGTCGCGGCGAAGCCGACCAGGTGGGCGTCCCACCCCAGCGCCACGACATCCTGGTCGCGCGCTTCGTAGCCGTCACACGCCGGGCAGTGGAAGACCGAGGCGCCGTAGTGCTCGTCGAACCCCTCCACGACCGGGAAGCGGTCCCGTACGCCGGTCGCCAGCACCACCCGGTGCGCCAGCCAGGCACCGTTCACCTCGAACAGGCCATCAGCGCGACGGCTGATGCCCTCCACCGCGGCGGGGACGATCCGCGCGGTGGGGTAGGCGAGCAGCTCGTCTCGACCGCGCGCGAGCAGCTCGGCCGGCTTCTGCGGGTCGCGCCCGAGGTAGCCGTGCGAGGCCTCGACCCGCGCGGAGCGGTACTCGCCCGAGTCGAGCACCACCACCGAGCGCCGGTAGCGGGCCAGCCACAGCGCAGCGGCGAGCCCCGACGGACCTCCTCCGATCACGACCGCGTCGACCTCGGCGATGTCGCTCAGGGAGTGCTCCTCGGGGCGCGGTCGGGGACCACCATCCTGGCCGGTCACCGGGGAGCGCTCAAGTCAGGCCCGCACGCGACGAAGCAAGACGGGAGCGATGCCTCTTCCCCTCGACGCGCCCTGACCCCGGCGTGCCTCGACCTGCTTGGAGCGAGCCTTGCCCGACGCCGCACCCGCGGGGACGTGGCACGCGCGCGCCTACACCGCCGCCGTCACGTCGGTGGCGCTGGTCGCCGTCCTGCTCACCGTCCCCGGCCAGGCTGTGGCCGCCCCGGGGCCGGCTGCCCTGGCCCTGGGGCTCCTGCTCGTCCTGACCCAGTCGCAGCGGGTGCTGCTCTGGCGCCGCGACAGCGAGCAGCTCGAGATCACCCTCGCCAGCGTCTTCGTCATGGCACTCGTCCTCACCGGCCCGGTGTGGTTCCTGCTGGCGAGTCAGGCCACCGCTTGCACCGTCGAGGCACTGCGCCGCCAACGCGGTCCCGGTCGCCTCGCCGTCGACAACGCCCAGCTCGCCCTTACCGCCCTGCTCGCCCGCGGCGTCTACACCGCCGCGTCGGGCCGGGCGTTCCTGTCCGACGGGGCCGCCTTCTCGCCCTCTGATGTCGTGCCCGCACTGGCGGCCGGAGCCGCGCTCTTCCTGATCCATCACCTGCTCTTCGGGCTGCACCTCGCCCTGACCCACCACCGGCCCGTCCTGGCCCACCTGCGCGGCGGGCTCCCCCTGCAGGTCGCCACCTCCGGTGTCCTGCTGCCGTGCGCACCCGTCCTCGTCGTCGCGCTGGACTTCTCCCTCTTGCTCGCGCCGCTGCTGCTGCTCCCCCTGGGCGCCGTGCGACGCAGTGCGGTGCTGCTCGCCGACCGCGAAGGACTCGCCCTGCACGACGGGCTGACCCGGCTGCCCAACCGGCTGCTGCTGGCGGACCGCACCGGCCTGGCGCTCGCTGAAGCCAGCCGGACCGGTGGGGTCACCGGGGTGCTCATCATCGACCTCGACCACTTCAAGGACATCAACGACACCCTCGGGCACTACGTCGGTGACCGGCTGCTCTGCGCGGTCGGCGAGCGGCTGCGCGGATCGCTGCGCGACGGCGATACGGTCGCGCGCTTGGGCGGCGACGAGTTCGCCATCCTTGCCTGCAGCCTCGTCGGTGACGACGACGCCGAGCACCTCGCCCGCCGGATCATCGCCACCCTGGCGCAGCCCTTCTCCGTCGACGGCGTACGGCTCGACGTCTCGGCCAGCGTCGGGATCGCCCTGGCGCCCGAGCACGGCACCGACGTCGTCACCCTGCTGCAGCGGGCGGACGTCGCGCTCTACGCCGCCAAGGAGCACCGCGGCACCTTCGCGGTCTACGCCCCCGACCGCGACCTGCACAGCGTCGAGCGCCTCAGCTTCCTCGGCGAGCTGCGCGAGGCCATCACCGCGGGGCAGCTCGTCGTGCACTACCAGCCGAAGGTCGAGGCGCTGACCGGCGAGCTGGTCGGCGTCGAGGCACTGGTGCGCTGGCAGCACCCGACCCGCGGCCTGGTCTTCCCCGACGAGTTCATCGCCGTGGCCGAGAACACCGGGCTGATCCGGGCCCTCACCCTCGAGGTCCTGGACCAGTCGCTCCGGCTCTGCCGGTCCCTGCGGGACGAGGGCATCGACCTCGGCGTCGCCGTCAACGTCTCGGTGCGCTGCCTGTCCGACCTCGAGCTGCCTCGCCAGGTGGCGTCGCTCCTGGCGCGCTGGGACCTGCCCGCGCAGGCCCTCACCCTGGAGGTCACGGAGACCTCGATCATGGCCGACCCCGCGCGTACCAACGTCGTGCTCGGCCTGC
Organism: Frankiaceae bacterium; assembly: GCA_031424715.1. GTDB lineage: Bacteria > Actinomycetota > Actinomycetes > Mycobacteriales > SCTD01 > RYN-124. The sequence continues at coordinate 9,951 of JANPHZ010000035.1, read as the reverse complement.
TCCGCGACCTCGGTGTCACGCTGTCGATCGACGACTTCGGGACGGGCTACTCCTCGCTGTCCTACCTCAAGCGGATCGAGGCCCACGAGCTCAAGATCGACCGGTCCTTCGTCTCCGCCATGGCCACCAACTCCAACGACGCGGTCATCGTGCGGTCGACCATCGAGCTCGGCCACAACCTCGGCCTGTCCATCGTGGCCGAGGGTGTGGAGACCGCCGACGCCTGGAAGCTGCTGCGCGACCTCGGCTGCGACGTCATCCAGGGCTATCACCTGTCCAAGCCACTGCCCCCGCCCGAGCTGCGGGCCTGGATCGAGGCCTATCGCCAGCCGCTGCACAGCGTCGTACCCTCGGGGCATGACCGAGACGGACGTGCGGCCGGGCATCTCTGAGGCGCTCGACACCGAGCTCGACGACGAGAGCGACGACAACCGCTTCTCCCACTACGTCAAGCGCGACGACGTCTTGCGCAGCGCCGTCGAGGGTGTGCCCGCGACTGCGCTGTGCGGCAAGAAGTGGTTTCCCGGGCGCGACCCGGAGAAGTACCCCGTCTGCCCGGTCTGCAAGGAGCTCGTCGAGATGGCTGAGCAGCTCTAGAGGGTCGTCCCGACCAGCACCGGCTCGGGTTCCAGCGTGATCCCGAAGCGATCGCGCACGCCGTCGCGTTTCGTGCGGGCGACCCGCAGCAGGTCTGCCGTCGTGCCCCCGCCGCGGTGCACGATCGCGAGGGTGTGCTTGGTCGACAGGCCCACCGGCCCGTCGAACGAGCCCTTGGCGAACCCGGCCTGCTCGATCAGCCAGGCGGCCGACAGCTTGACCGTGCCGTCGGCCTGCGGGTAGGCCGGGGCGCCTGCGACGACCTGGTCGGGCCCGACCACCGGGTTGGTGAAGAACGAGCCGGCGCTGCGGCTGTCCGGGTCGGCCGGGTCGAGCACCATCCCTTTGCTCCGGCGCAGGGCAAGCACGGCGTCGCGCACCTGCGCCAGCGGCGCCCGCTCGGCGCCGACGGCGTTCGCGAGCTCGCCGGTGCGGACCGGGTCGGCGAGCGGGTCGCGGCGCAGCCGGTAGGTCACCGCCAGCACCACCCAGCGGTCGGGCTCGGCCTTGAACCGGCTCCACCGGTAGCCGAAGCCGCAGTCGGTCAGGGTCGTGACCGCATCGGTCGCGCGGTCGAAGGCGCGCACGGCGACGACGGTCTGCGCCACCTCCTGGCCGTAGGCGCCGACGTTCTGGATCGGTGTGCCGCCGACCAGGCCGGGGATCCCGGCGAGGCACTCGATGCCCGCGAGCCCCTGATCGACGGCTCGGGTGACCAGGGCGTCCCAGGGCTCGCCCGCCTGGGCCTCGACAAGCACGTTGTCGCCCTCGACGGTCTCGGTGACCCCTTCCGTCGCGACGTGCACGACGGTTCCCGGCAGGCCCTCGTCGGGCAGCACGAGGTTGCTGCCGCCGCCGAGGACCAGGAGGGGTCCGGCTGTGCGTCGTACGACGTCGACGACCTCGGCTTCGTCGTGGGCCGTGACGAGGCGCTCGGCCTGGCCGCCGAGGCCGAGGGTCGTCAGGGGGGCGAGGGGGACGTCGCGGCGGTCGAGCATCAGACCGGCTCGGCGACGGGGGTCGAGCGGCGGTTCTGGTCGACCAGATCGGCGGTGAACGCGAGCAGGGCCAGCCAGACGAGGCAGAAGCCCAGCAGTTTGGCGAGGCCGAGCGGCTCACCCAGGACGAGCACGCCGATGAGGAACTGCACGGTGGGCGCGAGGTACTGCAGCAGGCCCAGGGTGGTGAGCGGGATGCGGGTGGCGGCCGCGCCGAAGAGCAGCAGCGGCACGGCGGTGATGACGCCGGTCAGCGCGAGCAGCGCGACGTGGTCGGGGCCGTTGCCGGTGAAGGTGGAACCACCGGACAGGCCGAGCCAGGCGAGGTAGCCGAGCGCTGCCGGGGCGAGCACGGCCGTCTCGACGGTCAGGCCTTCGACAGCTCCCACGTCGGCGGTCTTCTTGAGCAGGCCGTAGGTGCCGAAGCTGAACGCGAGGGTCAGCGCGATCCACGGCGGCCGGCCGTTCTCGACGGCGAGGACGAGGACCGCGGTGGCCGCGATACCCAGGGCCGCCCACTGCGCGGGGCGGAGGCGCTCGCGCAGGACCACGACGCCGAGCAGCACCGTGACGAGCGGGTTGATGAAGTAGCCCAGCGAGGTCTCGACGACCTGCTCGCTCGTGACGCCGTAGATGTAGACGCCCCAGTTGACGGCGAGCACCGCGGCGGCCGCGGCGAGGATGCCGAGCCGGCGGCGGTCGGCGGCGACCGCGCGGACCGCCTGCCAGCGGCCGAGCGCGACGACGACGATGCCCATGACGAGCACCGACCAGGCCACCCGGTGGCCGAGGACCTCGACGGCGCCGGCCGGCGCGAGCAGCGGGAAGAACAGCGGGAAGCCGCCCCAGAGCAGGTAGGCCGCGGCGCCGTACAGCGCGCCCCGCCTGGTCTCCGTCACCCCGTCCACGCTATCCGCGCCCCCGCCCCACCGCTTGCGTCAGTCAACGGGTGCGCAGCGCCCGCTCACGGTGACTGACGTTGCGCAGAGGTAGTGCACGGCAACCGCTTGCGTCAGTCAACGGGTGCGCAGCGCCCGCTCACGGTGACTGACGGTGCGCAGAGGTAGGGCACGGCAACCGCTTTGCGTCAGTCAACGGGTGCGCAGCGCCCGCTCTCGGTGACTGACGCAAGCAGGGTGGTCGGGTCAGGCGAGGGCGGCCTTGAGTTCGGCGCACAGCTCACTCGCGGCAGCGGCGCTGGCCGGCGACCAGGTGCCCATGCCGAAGAAGCCGTGGATCAGCCCGTCGTAGCGACGCAGGACGACGGGCACGCCCGCCTTCTCCATCGCGGTCGCGTAGGCCTCGCCCTCATCACGCAGCGGGTCGTACTCCCCCGTGCCCACGACGGCCGTCGGCAGACCGGCGAGGTCCTCGGCGAGCAGCACCGACGCGCGCGGGTCGTTGATCTTGTGCTCGTCCTCGCCGAGGTAGTGGTTGCCGAACCAGCGCATGTCCTCGGCCGTGAGGAACAGGCCCTCGCCGTTCTCGATCCGCGACGGGTAGAGCGTCTCGTCCTGGCGGAAGTCGACACCGGGGTAGAGCAGCAGCTGGGCCTTCAGCGCAGGCCCGTCCTGCTTGCAGGCCAGCGCGACCGCAGCGGCAAGGTTGCCCCCGGCGCTGTCACCGGAGACCGCCATCCGGGTCGCGTCGCCGCCGAGCGACGCGATGTTGTCGGCGGCCCAGCGGGTTGCCGCCAGGCAGTCCTCGAACCCAGCCGGGAACGGGTGCTCCGGCGCGAGCCGGTAGTCGACGCTGACCACGACGGCGTCGGCGTCCCGGCAGATCAGCCGGGCGTGGTCGTCCTGGGTGTCGAGGTCGCCGATGACGAACCCGCCGCCGTGGAAGTAGAGGACGGTCGGCACCGGACCATCGGTCTCCGGTCGGTAGAGGCGAACCGGTACGTCGCCCGCGGGACCCGCGAAGGTCGCGTCCTCCACCGAGGCCACCGGGGCGAGCGTGGCTGGGTCGCGGATGCCGAAGGTCATCGCCCGGAAGCCCTCCCGAGCCTGCTGCGGCGTGCCGTTGATCATCGACATGGGCGTGCCCTGCTCGGCGAGCATCTGCAGGACGGCGGCGACGGGCGGGTCGAGCGGCACGGGCTTACCTCCGGGTGGGTGGGCCGTCAGTGTGCCGCCCCGCTGATCTCGCCACCAGGGAGGTGCCCCTACGTCGTACGCCGTGAGTGACTGCCGCGAATCAGCGGGCGGTGAGCTCGGCGGTCGGGAGCGCGGCCACGGCAGCGTGCGGCAGGAGCAGCCGCGGGCGACCCGTGTAGCCGTAGGACGCGACCATCCGGGCATCGCGCAGCGGCCGGAAGAGGCCACCGGACACCACACCCACCGCGGGCGCGCGGGTCTGCACCAGAGTCCCGTCGCGCAGCGGAAGCGGGGAGCCGTACGACGGTCCACTGGGCTCGTCCGCCGTACCAGAGCCGTCCGGCGTACCAGAGCCGTCCGAGGTGCCCGGAAGCGTCGGGTCCTCGGGTGCCCACTCCCGGGTGCGGTGCTGCGCCGCGGCGTCGACGTCAGCGACGTCAGGGACGTCCGGAGCAGCGGCCGGGACGACCGCCACGTCCGCCGAGGTCCAGCCGTAGCTCGCGAGGGCGGCGGCATCGACCGGACGCAGTACGCCGGACGCGTCGACCCAGGAGACGTCGGGGGTCCCGTCGGTCCGCACGAGCGCGCCGGAGTAGAAGGGTGACGCAGGCAGGGACGCGGCCACCGGCAGCCGGGACAGGTCGGCCTCGGTCACCGGCCACACCCGAGGCGTCGGACGCGAGAGGGCCGCCAGATCCGAAGGGGAGACGGCCACCCGCATCGACCCCGTGACCAGCCAGAGCTGACCGCCAGCGTCCCGGGCGACGGTGCCGTCGCGCAGCACCACCGCGGGCCAGGTCGGGTAGCCCTGCGACTCGGCGCTGGTCATCGGCACGGCGGCCGCAGCGCTCAACCCGTGCGCGGCGAGCACCGCAGCCGAGACCGGGCGCTTGGCCGTGCCGTCGAGAACGAACAGCGCCCCGCTGGGGTGGCGCACGAGCGAGCCACTCGGGTGCGGACCGCTCGGCAGCACCGCACTCAGCCGGCGGGCCGCGACCAGCGACGGGTAGGCGTTGTAGACCGTCCCGCCCCAGCCCCAGCCCTTGCGCAGCTCGAAGTGGATGTGCGGCCCGGTCGACTCGGCGTTGCCGCTGTCGCCGCGCCAGCCGATCAGCTGCCCAGCCAGGACGCGCGCGCCGACCGAGATGCCGGCCGGCACCGCCCACAGCGCCGTGCCGCGCGCGTCGTCGGTGCCCGGGGTGTCGTTGTTGAGGTGCAGGTAGAGCGCCGTCCAGCCGTTCGCCGGCCCCCGGTCAGCACTGATCCCGACGTAGTTGCCGCCGCCGCCGTTGTCGAGGCGCAGCGTGCTGACCACACCGTCAAAGGCCGCCACGACCGGCGACATCTTGGCGCCCATCAGGTCCTGCCCCATGTGCATCCGCGCGCAGCCGGACCGGCAGGCGAGGAAGTTGTCGCTGTACGACGTCGCCCCGATGACCGGGAAGGTCATCGGCACTACCACCGAGGCCTTCTCGTACGACGTGCCGGTGCCCGGGTCGACGAGCGCCCCCGCGGTGGACGCGGTGGCGACCGACACGGCGAGGGCGAGCAACAGCGCGGTGCGACGCATGCGGGAGATCCAGGTGGTTCGGGGACGGGGTGTCCCTTTCCATCGACCCCGACGGAGCGAGCCGCGTCACCCGATCGGGTGACGACCCGGCCGGATCAGCTGCCGGTCAGCCGCTCCGGGCGGATCTCCCCGGCGGCGAGCAGGTCGACGCAGCGCCCGCACAGGTGCACGTCGCGCCGGACGAAGTAGGCCGCCTCGCCCTCGCACAGCGAGCAGTCGGGGCGCAGCCGCACCGGCGGGCCGAACGAGACCCGAGCGCGGCCGGTCAGGCCGGAGCGGATCGCGGCGACCCAGCGGGCCTTGTCCTGCTCGGACGCCGGCTCGTGCCGGGTCTGCTGCTCGTGCTCGGCAGCGTGCCGGCGGCGCCGCAGCTCCTCGTCATAGGCCTCCTGCGGCGACAGCTGCGCAAGCAGGCGACGCAGCGCCTCGACGACGGCGACGGCGTCCTGGTCGGCGCTCGGCTGGACCGGGACGGCCCCCACCCGGTCGCGCAGCTGACGCGGACGCCAGCCCCGGCCGACCAGCTCGGCCAGCAGCACCTCGAGCTCCGCGCCGGCCAGCTCCTGCTGCACGGGCGCACGCAGGTCGGCGGTGACAAAGGCCGGGAGCGACATCGGTGCGGACACCGGTCTATGGCATCACGTGGATGAGACAGTGGCGGGGACCGACACCCGGAGTGTGGAAATTGAGCGCTCAACCACCTAGGATGTCCGCGTGACCCGCTGGCTCGACACCCAGGAGCAGCAGACCTGGCGTGCCTTCCTCAGCGCCAGCAAGCTGGTCTTCGACGAGCTCGAGCGCGACCTGCAGCGCGACACCGGCATGCCGCACGCCTACTACGAGATCCTCGTCCGGCTCTCCGAGACACCCGAGCGGGCGCTGCGGATGAGCGCCCTGGCCGACCGGTCGCAGTCCTCGCGCAGCCGGCTGTCTCACGCGGTGGCCCGGCTCGAGGAGAAGGGCTGGGTACGCCGGGAGAGCTGCCCCGAGGACAAGCGAGGCCAGATCGCCCGCCTCACCGACGAGGGGTTCGCTGCCCTCGCGGCCGCCGCGCCGCTGCACGTCGAGAGCGTGCGCACCCGCGTCTTCGACCCCCTCACCGCCGAGCAGCAGGACCAGCTCCGCGTCCTCAGCCAGGCCCTGCTCAACGCGCTGCCCCATCCCCCGCCGACCGACGACGACTAAGCGAGCAGAGGCAGCAGCACCCGGAACGTCGCGCCCGTCCCGAGACCCGGGTCGACCTCGACCCGCCCGCCGTGCGCCGCTACCAGCGCCGCCACGATCGACAGCCCGAGCCCGCTGCCACCGGTGCTCCGGGTGCGCGCCGCATCGGCGCGGTAGAAGCGCTCGAACACCTTCGCCGCCTGCTCCGGCGTCAGCCCGGGCCCGCGATCAGTGACCTCCACCACGGCCTCGCCGTCCACCGACCGCAGTCGTACGTCGACCGGCGTACCGGCAGGGGTGTGCGTCAGGGCGTTGGTCAGCAGGTTGCCCACCACCTGGCGCAGCCGCGCGTCGTCGCCCGCCACCACCGCAGGATCGCCCGCCAGCTCGAGGGTGATCGTGCGGTCCGGGGCCACGGCGCGGGCGTCGTGGACCGCATCGCCGACCAGGGTCGCGAGGTCGACCGGCTCGCGCACGAGCGGGCGCTGCTGGTCGAGGCGGGCCAGCAGCAGCAGGTCGTCGACGAGCAGCCCCATCCGGGCCGCCTCGTCCTCCACCCGGCGCATCACCCGGTCGAGCTCCGGACCGCTCCCGACGGCGCCCTGGCGGTAGAGCTCGGCGAAACCGCGGATCGACGTCAGCGGCGTGCGCAGCTCGTGGCTCGCGTCGGCGACGAAGCGGCGCATCCGCTCCTCCGACGTGCGCGCCGCGGTCTCGGACTGCTGCTGGCTGCGGAACGCCCCTTCGATCTGGCCGAGCATCGCGTTGAGCGAGCGGGCGAGGCGCCCGACCTCCGTGCGCGGGTCGGCCTCCGGCACCCGACGGGTCAGGTCGCCGGCCGCGATCGCCTCGGCCGTCTCCTCGACGGCCACCAGTGGACGCAGGCTCGACCGCACGATCGCGTAGCCGACGAGCGCGAGCCCGGACAGCACGACCAGGCCGATGACCACCTCGAGCAGCACCAGGCGACCCACGGTGCGCTCGACCTCCTCCAGCGACACCGCGACGACCAGCGAGGCGCCGTTGCGGCCCACGCGAGCGCTCACCACGCGCCACTGCTCGTCGCCCTCGACGGCGGCGACGGTGACCGGACGGCCGACCAGTCCGGCGGCGAGCGCCGCCGTCATCCGGGGCGGAGGGGTCCGGCCGTCCGCGAACGCGCGCGCCACCGATCCGTCGGCCGCGTAGACCTGCACGGCGTACTCCCCCGGCCGGCGTGGTCCCCGGCCGTCGTCGTCGAGGAGGTCGAGCCGGCCGCGCGGCCCGGGGTTCTGCAGGGCCTGCATCAGATTGGCGTCGACCCGCTGCACGAGGTAGCCGCGCAGGGCGGCGGCTGCGACGAAGCCCGAGAGCAGCAGCGCCAGCGCGACCAGCGCCGTCAGCGCGGCGACCAGCCGGATCCGCAGCGGCACGGCGCTCATATCGCCGGCCCACTCATTCGGCTGGCCGCCGCAGGACGTAGCCGACGCCGCGCAGGGTGTGCAGCAACCGGGGTTCGGTCGTGTCGATCTTGCGGCGCAGGTAGGAGACGTAAGACTCCACGACGTTGGCGTCGCCACCGAAGTCGTAGTTCCAGACGTGGTCGAGGATCTGCGCCTTCGACAGCACCCGCCCCGGGTTGGCGAGGAAGTAGCGCAGCAGCTTGAACTCCGTCGGCGACAGCGCGACCAGCTCGCCGACCTTCCAGACCTCGTGCGACTCCTCATCCAGCTCGAGGTCGGCGAACGTCATCCTGGTCGGCGCGGCGCCGTTGCCTTCCGTCGTACGACGAAGGACGGCCCGGATCCGGGCGATGACCTCCTCCAGCGAGAACGGCTTGGTGACGTAGTCGTCGCCGCCGAGGGTGAGCCCGGTGACCTTGTCCTCCGCGGCATCGCGCGCGGTGAGGAACAGCACCGGCGTACGGGTGCCCTCGCCGCGCAGCCTGCGGACGAGGTCGAAGCCGTCCATCTCCGGCATCATCACGTCGAGCAGCAGCAGGTCGGGGCGGAAGGTGCGAGTGAGCCGCAGCGCCTCCTGGCCGTTGGCCGCACCGGCGACCTCGAACCCGGCATAGCGCAGGCTGGCGGTCAGCAGCTCGACGATGTTGGGCTCATCGTCGACGACGAGCAGCTTGGCTTCGGGCGCGGCGGCGGAGGGCACCCGACGAGTGTGTCCCGCGATCCTGTGTGCTGGCTGTGAGCCGGCTGGGGCTCAGCCCCGGATCGCGGCCAGCGCGGTCAGCGTCGCCAGCACCGCGAGCAGGATGCCGGCCGCCCGGCGTACGACGGACAGCGGCACCCGACGCACTAGCGTGCCGCCGAGCCGGACGGCGAGTGCCGCGGCGGTCAGCAACCCGACGGCCGCGCCGAGGCCGACGGAGACCGGGTCCTCGTAGCGGGCGGCGAGGTTGGCCGTCGCCAGCTGGGTGACGTCGCCGAACTCGCCGGCGAACACCAGGCCGAAGCTGGTGGCGATCGCCGCCCAGGCGCCTGTGCCGGTGGCGCCGAGCTGCTCGACCGGCTCGTCGGCTGCCGGCCGCAGCAGCAGATAGGCGCCGAGGCCCAGCAGGACCGCGACCACGACCTCGACCAGCCGGCGCGGCGCCAGCGACAGCAGGCCCCCCGCCAGGACGGCGAGCACGACATGCACGCAGAAGGCCGCGCTCACACCCAGCCACACCCACACCGCGCGGAAGCGCGTCGCCAGGACCAGGGACGCGAGCAGGCTCTTGTCCGGCAGCTCGGCGAGGAAGACGATCCCCGCGACGGTGCCCGCGACACCGAGGTCGATCAGCAGATCCGGCGCAGGAAGCTGTAGGGGTTGACCGGCGAGCCACCCGGGTTGCGTTCGAAGTGCACGTGCGGGGCACTCTCCGGCGCGTTGCCGCTGGTGCCGACGGCGCCGACGACCTCACCGGCCTTGACCCGCTCGCCGCTGCGGACGGAGTTGCGCGAGTTGTGGGCGTAGAAGTACTCCACGCCGTCGTCGCCGGCGAGGTAGAGCGAGATGCCGCCGGCGCTGCTCGAGGCGGTGCGTACGACGCCGCTGGTGACGGCGACGAGCGGCGTGCCGTAGGCCGCCATCATGTCCGTGCCCTGGTGCCGCCGGCCCCCGGAGCGCGCCTCGCCCCAGGTGTCGCTGAACGAGTGCCGGCCCGCGACGGGGCAGGCGTAGCCGTCGGTGCTGAACCGCTCGACCGCGGCGACCTTGGGCTCGGGGCGGGACCGGGAGGCGCGCTTGGCGGCGCTGGTCCGAGTCGGCGACGGGGTCGGCCGGGCAGTGACCTTGGGGGCGACGGGTGCCTTCGGCACCAGCACGACGGGCGGCGCCAGGTCGTTGCGCAGCACCGCGAGCGAGCCGGCCCCCGACGTACCCGAGGACTGTGCGACCAGCTGCCCGCCCGGTGCCGGGAGCGCGGCGAGGCCCGTCATCGCGAGCAGCGTCGTGCCGAGCAGGAGGCCCGGCAACGCGAAGCGGCGCGCGCGGGTCAGCGCGGAAGGAGCGTGGAGCACAGCGGTCCGGTTCCGTGGGGGGCGCGGGAAGT
>JANPHZ010000034.1:0-7452 GCA_031424715.1 Frankiaceae bacterium | reverse complement strand
CTGCCGAGCGTGCTGCGGTGGTCCAGCCGTGGCTGACCGAGCTAGCCGCTCGCCGGGATGTCGCGGAGCAGGCGCAGCAGCGCTGGCAGGCCGCCTGCACGGCGCTCGGCCGCGTCGACCAGGACCTGTCGCAACTGCTGTCGACCGAGCGCTCCCGGGTGGCCCGGCTCGAGAGCCTGCGTCACGTCGCTGACGCCTTGGCGGGCGAGCAGCAGCAGCAGTCCACCGCAGAGCACGAGCAGCAGGCTGCTGCCGCGGCCCTCGCCGTGGCCCTCGAGAGCGAGCGGCAGATCCCGCTGCAGCTCGCGCAGGCGGGCTCGGCACTGGAGGCCGCCCGGCAGGCGGAGGTGGCGCTGCCACAGCGCCGGGCCGCGCTGGATCTGTGCCGATCGCAGGCCACCGATGCGGCGGCGCTCGCAGGTGCGCGCACAGCGGTGGCCCTCGCCCGCGACGAGCTGGTCCTGGCTCGCGACAGCGCGCTGTCGCTGCGCGAGAAGGCGCTCGAGATCCGCGAGGCCCGCTTCGAGAGCATGGTGGCCGAGCTGGCGTTCGGGCTGCAGGACGACGCGCCCTGCCCGGTGTGCGGAGCCGTCGACCACCCCGACCCCAGTCTCCTGACAGGTGCTCGCGTCACCCGCGACGACGAGGACCGCGCCCAGGACGAGCACACCGCCGCTCAGCAGCGCGTCGAGGACATCACGGCCCGGCTGGCAGCGGCGCAGGCGACCGTCGACAGCCTGCGGGCCCGGCTGGGTCCGGTCGCCGAGCTGACGGCAGAGCAGTTGCACGCGAGGGCCGAGGAGCTGGCCGACGAGGTCGACGCCCTGCTCGTCGCGTCGGGCCAGGTCGGTGAGCTCGACACCGCGGTCGCCGCGCTGGCCGCCCGGCTCGCGGCGGCCGGGCAGCAGCGCACCGCCGCAGCAGTCGCTGAGGCGGCCGCGGCGCGCCGCTTGGCCGAGTCCAGGGAGCGATCCACGGGGCTGGAGCGGCAGCTCGCCGCCGTGCTGGGCGGCGCCGCGGACCTGACCGAGGCCTTGCAGGAGGCGGCGACGACGGTGCAGGGCATCGAGGTCGCGCTCGAGCTGCAGGAGGTCGCCGAGGTGGCGGCGCGTGAGGTGCGGACGGCCGAGACGGCGGCGCGTCGCGCTGCCGAGGACGCCGGCTTCGCCGGTCCCGCAGGGATCGACGACGCGGCCGAGGCCGTGCGACCGGCGGACTGGTTGGAGCAGGCCGTTGCTCAGCTGGCGCTCCACGGCGCCGAGCAGGCGGCTGTCGCTGCGCTGCTGGCCGACCCTGAGCTCGACGTCCCGCTCACCCCGGCCGCTCCGGTCGAGGCGGCACAGCAGGCCCTGCAGCGAGCGGTCACCGAGCACGAGCAGGCCCTCGCTGCCGCAGCCACGGCCGACGCGTCGGCGCGGGCCGTCGAGGAGCTCGGTCCGCAGGTCCTGGCCGCCCTCGACGACCTCGCGCCCCTGCGCGCCCGGGCCGACCAGGTCCGCCACCTGGCTGACCTGGCCGCCGGCACGAGCGTCAGCAACACCCTGCGGATGAGCCTGTCGTCGTACGTCCTGGCGGCCCGGCTGGAGGAGGTGGCGCTGGCCGCGAGCGAGCGTCTGCTCCGGATGAGTCAGGGACGGTTCTCCCTCGTGCACACCGACACCGCGCGCGGCGGTGGACGGGCCGGCCTCGGGCTGCTGGCCCGGGATGCTTGGACCGGCCAGGACCGCGAGACGAGCACGCTATCCGGGGGCGAGACGTTCCTGGCCAGCCTGGCCCTGGCCCTGGGCCTCGCCGACGTCGTCGCCGCCGAGGCGGGCGGCGCGCGGATCGAGGCGCTCTTCGTCGACGAGGGGTTCGGGACCCTCGACGAGGAGACGCTGGACGAGGTGATGGATGTGCTCGACAGCCTGCGCGAAGGAGGTCGGGTCGTCGGTGTCGTCAGTCACGTCGCCGAGCTGCGCCACCGCATCCCCTCGCAGGTCCACGTGCGCAAGGGCCGGCAGGGCAGTGACCTGACGCTCATCGGCTGCTGAGCCCAGTTCGTCGCCAGGACTGCAGGCCGCGGATAGGTTGCGTGGACACCCTGACCACATCGAGGAGAGCCGGGGCTCAGGATGGATCTGGCTGCCTGGACCGAGGCTGGCCTCTACGACCCCGAGGCTCCGCAGGCGCCCGATCGACTGGCGCTGCTGAGGTTCTTGGACGAGCAGGGCTGCAGCCTGCAGGAGATGGTCGAGGCCGAGGCTCGGGACCGGCTCTTCGCCCTCGCCGGTGATCGCATCATCCGGCCCCCCTGGCCGCGCTTCGACCTCACCGCGGCGGCCGCTGCGCTTGACGCGGACGAGGCCACCATCGCCCGGGCCTGGCGCTCCTTCGGGTTGCCGACGCCCACGGGGGAGGTCTTCGGAGCCGCGGATCTTGAGGCGCTGCGCACCTGGCTCGACGTGCGCGCGATGCTCGGCGAGGCCGGCGCCGTCGGCATGTCGCGCGTCATCGGCGCGGGGATGGGACGGCTCGCCGAAGCCGAGTCGGCGGCGATGCGGGTGGGCCTCGACGGCCAGGTCGACCGCGGACACACCGGCTCCGAGGCGACCACGGCACGCGCCTTTGCTCTGGTCGCCGAGTTGGTCCCACGGATCGGCAACATCCTGGACACCGTCCACCGCCATCACATCGAGTCGGCGCGACGGCACTTCGAGCTGGTGGCTCCGGGTTACGACGACGCCCTGCGCTGCGGCGTCGGCTTCGCCGACCTGTCCGACTTCACCCAGATGTCGCAGGAGATGCCGCTGGCCGACCTCTCGGTCCTGCTCGCGGAGTTCGACCACGCCTCGTCGGAGACCCTCGCCGCCGGTGGCGGCCGGGTCGTGAAGTTCCTGGGCGATGCGGTGTTGTACGTCGCCCCCACGACCGGCGCTCTCGCGGGGATCGCGCTGGACCTGGTGCACCACCCGAAGGCGGCGATGGCTGGCTTGCGGCTGCGCGCCGGGATCGCCTTTGGTGACCTGCTTGCGCAGGACGGTGACTACTTCGGCCCGCCGGTCAACCTGGCCGCACGGCTGGTGGCAGCCGCCGACCAGGGCGAGGTCCTGGCAGACCCCGGACTCGCGCCGCTGCTCGGCCCGGACTACCTGCTCGAGGAGCGTGAGCCCCGCCTGCTTCGGGGGATCGAGGTGCCCGTGGCGCCGTTCGCCGTACGCCGCAGCGAGGCCCTGCGCTAGGTAACGGGCGGCGTCAGCTCCAGGCGCAGCTGCTCGCACGACCAGGTCAGGGCCTCCTCGGCCTCGACGAGCTCAGCGGTCATCCCGACGAACCCGTGCACCATCGCGTCCCAGCGGCGCACCCGGGCACGGCCACCCGCCGCGACAACCCGCTCGGCGTAGCGCTCACCCTCGTCGCACAAGGGATCGTTCTCCGCCGTCACGACGATGGTGGCCGGCAGCGCGGTGAAGTCCTCGCCCAGCAGGGGGGAGGCGCCCGGGTCCGCGGGGTCGCCAGCCGGACCGAGATACATCCGAGCAAAGGCGCGCAGGGACACCTCGGTGAGGCCGTGGCCAGTGCCCTGAGCCTGGATGGACGGGCAGCTGAGGCTGACATCTAGCCAGGGGCACAGCAGCAGCTGAGCCGACAGTCGCGCCGAGGTCCGTCGCGCCACGGCAGCGGCGAGCCCGCCGCCCGCGCTGTCCCCGCCGATGGCGAGCGGGCCCTCGGCTGTCGCAGCAACGGCATCGAGGGCCGCCAGGCAGTCGTCGAGGGCGGCGGGGTAAGGGTGCTCGGGCGCAAGCCGGTAGTCCACCGACACGACGGTGGCTCCGGTCCGGTTGGCAAGAACCCGACAGATCGGATCGATGGCCTCGACGGTGCCGGACACGTAGCCGCCGCCGTGGAACCACACGATCGTCGCCGCGGTGGTCTGCGCCGGACGGTAGGTCCGCAACCGGATCTGCCGGTCGGGCAGCGTCAGCAGGGAGTCGGCGACTTCGTGCACAGGTTCCGTCACCGAGACGAGGTCGGCAAAGGCGTCCAGTCCCGCCCGCATCTGCGCCAGGTCATCGACCGTGAAGTCGCCCGTGAGCAGCCCCCGGTCGACCGCCGCCGCGAGCTCCTCGGCGCGTGCGTCCTGCGACACGGCTCCTCCTGGTCGACGTCAGGGTGTTGTTGTGCTGTCATGACAGGATGCCAGATTCGATGGTGGACTCGATGGATCCCGTGACCCTCCCGGCCGTGTCGATCCGTAAGTCCTCGGCGCTGCCCTACTACGCCCAACTCGCCGCCATCCTGCGCGATGCCATCGCCGACGGCCTGCTGCCGCCCGGCGCCGGCCTGCCGTCCGAGGCCGCCCTGGGCGAGGCCTACCAGCTGTCGCGCACGGCCGTGCGCCAAGCGCTCGGCGAGCTCGCCGCTGAGGGTCTCGTGCGCAAGGAGAAGGGTCGCGGCACCTTCGTGCGCGGTCCGCGCCGGGCTGATCTCGTCGTCCAGGAGATGCGGGGCTTCTACGACGAGCTGACCGAGCGGGGGCACAGCGTCGACACCGAGGTGCTGTCGTGCGTGGTGGCCCCGTCGACGGCCGATGAGGCCACCTTGCTCAACGTCACGACGGGCACCGCGGTGCTCCGGCTCGAGCGGCTCCGTTACGCCGACGACGCCCCCATTGCCCTCGCGCAGACGGTTCTGGTCGCCAGCCGCTTTCCGGGCCTGGCCGACACCGATCTGCGCACCGCCAGCCTCTACCGCATCTTGCGCGACACCTACGGCGTCCGCGTCCACGGTGGGCACCGGATGATCGAGGCCGTTGCCGCGGACCGGCGTACAGCCCGGCACCTGGGGGTCCGACCGGCCGCCCCGCTGCTCAAGCTCTCGTCGCTGAACAACGACCAGGACGGCGAGCCGTTCGAGCTGTTCACCGCGTGGTATCGCGCGGACCGCACCACCTTCCAGATCACCGTGACCCCGGGGGAAAAGTGACCGCGCTCGCCGACCGTACGACGGACTTCTCGCCGCCGACCGTCCAGGACTTCTGCAGCGACACCCTGGTGCACGGGTTCGGCGACCTGTGGAACCCGCCGGGACTGACCAACTTCCTCGGGTGCGCCCAGGTCGACCTCGACCCGGTTGCCGTGCGCAGCGTGAGCTTCCCGCCCTTCGCCATGGGCGAGCTCGCCACGGGACACCTGTTCCTGGACGACCGGCTCTTCACCGCGCTGGGGGTGCCGGTCAGCGTCACCTGGCGCCCGGACCAGGTGCACCGCTCGGCCCTGTGGGACGGCCTGCTCGTGGAGACCCGCACCGTCGTGCCGATGGGTGTCATGGCGGTGGTGGTCCGCATCTCCATCCGCAACACCGGGGACCAGGAGCGGCACGTGCCGATCCGGCTGGCCTGTCGTGCCGGGCTCACCAAGAAGGTGGCCCGCTGGACTGAGGCGTCACCGCCCTGGGAGGCCGACAACGAGCTGTCGATCGACGAGGAGCGCACGGCGCTGCAGTGGATCTCACGGACCAGTGGCGCCGCGGCCATCCAGGGCGGTGCGCCCCGAGCCGAGGCGTGCGACGAGCACGGCCTGCGCTGGAGCCCGCTGATCGCGGCCGGGGAGACGTGGGAGACGTCCTACCTGTTGGTCTTCGGTGAGGACCTGGCGCAGGCGCAGGCCACGTTTGACCGACTGGCCCGTGACCCCGAAGACCATGTGCAGCAGGCCGAGCGCGAGTGGGACGCCGAGATCGCTGCGGTCTTCGACCCCAAGAGCGACCGCTACTCCGGCAGTCTGCCGATGCTGGTCACGAGCGACCCGGACCTGCGCCGCATCTGGCTCATGGGGATCATCGGGGTCGTCTACTTCAAGCGCGACAACCCCTACTCGGTGATGGGGCGCACCTACGACACCCTGATGCCGCGCTACTGGCAGTCGCTCACCTTCCTCTGGGACTACAGCCTTTCCTCGCTCGTCCACTCGCTGCTCGACCCCGCGGTGATGCGGCGATACCTCGAGCACTGGATCTCCACCGACGTGCACACCCACATGGGCACCGAGTGGCTCACCGGCGAGCCCGTCGGTGTCTGGTACGCCGTCAACGACTACGCGATGTGCCAGACCATCGACGCCTACGTGCGCGCCACCGGCGACAAGGCGTTCCTCGCGACCGAGCTGCCCGGTCCCGGCGGTGAGCCGCTGAGCGTCGTCGGGCACCTGGACCGTTACGCCTGCAACTGGCGCCAGTTCCGCAGTGAGAGCGGCCTGGCCAACTACGGCGGCATCGGCAACCTGCTCGAGTGCGTCAGCACCTACATCAACGAGGTCGCCAGCCTCAACGGCGCCAACGTCTGGATGCTGCGCAAGGCAGCCGAGATCGCCCGGCACCTCGGTGACGACATCGCCGCGCTCTGGTACACCGCTGAGGCAGACGTGCTGGTCGAGGACCTCCAGCAGCTCTACGCCGACGGCGACGGCTGGTGGTACGCCCGCCAGCGGGACGGCCGGATGGTCGCCGTACGCCACTGCTACGACTTCTCGACGGTGGCTGCCACGATCGGCGACGAGCTGAGCGAGCAGCAGCGCACCGAAATGGTCGACTTCTTCGTCCGGGAGCTGCAGACGCCGACGTGGATGCGCGCACTGTCCGACCGTGACCCGGACGCCTCCTTCAGCGTCCGGCCGGACCACCAGTGGACGGGGGCCTACCCTGCCTGGCCGCCGACCGCCGCGGCCGCGCTCTACCGCTTCGGCCGGGCAGACCTGGCCTCGCACTGGATCCACGGGCTCGCACAGAGCGCCAACCAGGGCCCGTTCGGCCAGTCGCACTTCGCGGATGGTGTGCTCCCGGCGGAGGCCGGGGGTGCGCTCAAGGCGCCCGCGGAGATGCCGTGGATCAACGACTGGACCTGCTCGTCCAACGGCTCGTGGGTGGACCTGGTCGTCCGCTCGGTCTTCGGGATCGAGTGGGACCTGGACGGCAACGTCATCGCGGCTCCCCAGCTCGGGGGACTGGACCCGCAGGCGCGGTTGGTCGGCCTGGTGGTGCAGGGCCGGACCTGGGACGTCGACGCCACCGGCGCGCACGAGCGCCCCTGATGCTGGCGATCGACCTGGGTGGCACCCGGGTGAAGGCCGCCCTCGTCAGCGATGGCGTGGCCGGCGACGTGGCCGTCCGCTCCCATGCCGCCACGCAGCTCGCGCCCGCACTCGACTCGGTGTCCGAGCTGCTCGGCCTGCTCGCGCCCGACGGCGTGGACCGGGTGGGGCTGTGCGTGCCCGGCCTCGTGGACGACGCCGGGCGGGTGACGGCCCTGCCCGGCAAGCTCGCCGGCATCGTCGGGGCTGATCTCGTCGGGTGGCTCGAGGCGCGCACCGGCGGTCGAGCTCGTGTGGTCAACGACGCCATTGCCTACGGCGTCGGCGCCGCCGCCGGGCGGCCCGGCCGGACCCTGGTGGTGACCTTGGGAACCGGCGTCGGCAC
>JANPHZ010000033.1:0-3965 GCA_031424715.1 Frankiaceae bacterium | reverse complement strand
CGCTGACGTCCACGACCACCACGACGAGCAGCAGCAGGATCGCGGTAAACCCCACGACGAGAACGGTGATCGTCCCGTCCTCGCCCCGCACCCGCGTCACGGCGTGACCTGCCGGAAGCGGTCGACGACCTCGGTGTGCACTCCGGTGACCGGGATCCCACCGCGGCCCTCTCCGAAGATCCCG
Organism: Frankiaceae bacterium; assembly: GCA_031424715.1. Classification (GTDB taxonomy): domain Bacteria; phylum Actinomycetota; class Actinomycetes; order Mycobacteriales; family SCTD01; genus RYN-124. Next base: position 3,781 of record JANPHZ010000033.1, on the reverse strand, counting down.
CCGACGAAGGGCAGCTGCACGGTGTAGGAGACCCGCGTCTGCACGGTCGAGCCGGGTGTCAGCGGGCACCCCGAGCCACCGCAGTACTGCGGGGCCCCGGACCAGCTGATGCCCTGGTCGGCGAGGGCCAGGCGCGCCGCCTGCAGCCCCACCGCGGCGCCGGCAGCGGGGTCGGCCGAGCGGGCGTAAGCCCGGCCGGCCTGCCGGGCCGCCTCGGTCACCCCGAACGCCGCCCGTTGCACCTCGAACACCGCCAGCAGCACGTAGACGAGCGGGATCATCAACAGCACCGCGAGGTAGGTGAACTCGACCAGCGCGTTCCCGTCGTCGCCCCGCAGCCGCATCACCCGCCCTCCCGGACCGCGTGGCCGGTGACCCGCAGATGGATCGCCGCGATCGGCAGGACGAGCGGTACGGCGGCGTCGAGGGTCACCTCGACGGCGGTGAGCCCACCGTCGAGCGGCACCAGCACCGAGGGGGGGCTCGCCGCGGCGCTGCCGGCGATCTGCGTGGACAGGGCCGTCGCGACGGCGGCCAGCGCCACCCCTCGGCCCTCCGCGACGTCGACGTCGGCGTTGGCGGCGTGCCGCGCGCCCTCCTGCGCGGAGGAGACGAGGACGTTGCGCACGTGCAGGACGAGGCCGATCTGCAGCACCACGAGGAACAGCGCGAGCACCAACACCGAGACGAGGACGAAGTCGACGACCGCGGCGCCTCGCTCCCCCGGCGTGGGGCGCGCCCTCACCCGCTGGCGGGGCCCTTCACCGAGTCGAGCGCGTCGCCCAGGATCTTGCCGAGCTTGGGCCCGGCGACCCCCCACAGCACCGTGACGAGTCCCGCGGTCATCAGCGTGATGAGCACCCAACCCGGCACGTCGCCGCGCTCGCGGTCGCCACCCCGGGACAGGCGCGTCTGCAGGGAGACGAACAGGGCCAGCGGGGTCAACCTGGCGAGCGTCAGCTTGGCGAGCACGGGATCCTCCAGTAGTCGTGCAGAGAAGTTCGACAGGGGCGGGCGCGCCTCCTGCTGGCGATCGGGTGAACGGCACGACTCACCCCGCGACCAGTTGCAGGCCGTAGAAGCCCGGGAAGAGCGCGAAGACCACGGTCACCGGGAGCACGAGGAACACGACCGGGACCATCATCGCGATCTCGCGGCGGCCCGCCGACTCGAGCAGCTGGCGCTTGCCGGCCTCGCGGACGTCGACGGCCTGCGCGCGCATCACATCGGCCAGCGGCGTGCCGCGCTCGACCGCGACGGCGACGCCGTCGACGAAGCGGGCGAGCGGTGCGAGCGACGTACGCCGGGCGATGCCTTCGAGCGCCTGGACCAGCGACGCCCCCGCCCGGGCCTCGGCCAAGGCGCGGCCGAGCTCCTTGGTGAGCTCGCCGGAAGAGATGCGGGTGACCCGCTCGAGCGCACCGACCGGCCCTTCCCCTGCCGTGATGGCGAGCGCCAGCAGTTCGGCGATGGTGGGGAACTCCGCGAGCATCCGCTCCTCGCGCTGGGCCACCTGCTTGGTGAGGTAGCGGTCGCGGGCCAGCACCCCGCCCACCGTGAAGATCGCTGCAGCGAGGAGCAGCAGGAGCGGGCTGGTGCCCGAACCACCGACCACAGACAGGAAGGCGAAGCCAAACGCGCCTGCGAGCCCGAAGCCGCCCCAGATCACCTGCTCGGCACGGAACTGTTCCAGCGTGAGGTCGGCACCGAGGGCATCGAGTCGTCGTCGTACGCCGCCCGCTCCGCCCACCCAGCGCTCGATGCCGCCGGTGAGGTCGCCGAGGACCGGGCGCAGCAGCCGCTCCAGGGTCGGGAAGGGTGTCAGCGTCGCGTCACCCGCGAGCAGCCTCGACGGTCGAGGTGCGTCCCGTAGGTAGGGCGCGAGGCGCGCGTCGAGGGTGGGCTTGCGGGCGACTGGCAGTCCGGTCACCGCCAGGAAGGCGCCGAGTCCGGCGACGACGCCGAGGACCACCCCCAGCAGACCCGGGCTCACCGGAGCACCCGGCGTTCGGTGGGGAGCCGGGCGATCCGGATCATCACCCGGTAGGCGACCAGCGAGACGCCGCCCCCGAAGAGCAGCACCAGCGCGCCGGCCGGCTGGTTGTAGGCGGCGACGGCCTGCGGCTTGGTCGACAGCAGCAGCAAGATCAGCCAGGGCGCCGCGAGGGCGAGGCGGGCGGCGTTGACGGTCCAGCCCTGCCGCGTCTCGAGCTCGGCCCGGGTGCGGGCGTCCTCGCGCAAGAACCCCGAGAGCGTGCGCAGCAACCGACCGAGGTCGGTGCCGCCGACCTCGCGAGCCATCCGCAGCGCCTCGACCACCCGGTCCCCCACGGGATCGGCGAGGTTGGTCTTGAGGGTGTCGAGGCTGTCGTTGAAGCGTCCGGTCGCCCGGTAGTCCTCGCCGAAGCGTCGGAACGGCGACCGCAACTGCTCGGGCCCGCGGACCCCCAGCGCGGTCAGCGCCTCCGGAAGGGACAGTCCGGCGCGCACGCCGCTGGCCAGGTTGTCGACCGCGTCGGGCCACAGCTCGCGCAGCTCGACCGAGCGCTTGGCCCGTCGACGTCGTACGAGCGTCCAGGGCAGCAGGGCCGCGAAACCGCCGAAGGCCAGGGCGATGACCGGCACCTGTGAGGTGCCCAGAACGAGGATGGCGACGGCCAGGCCCAGGGTGATGCTGGCGCCGAGGAGCTGGCTGGGGCTGACGCCCTCGATGCCGGCTTGGGCGAGCAGCTCGCGGGTGCGCTCCTGCCAGCCATCGCGGCGCGGGCTCGTGACCGAGGGCCCTTGCGTGGATCGCCAGACCAGCAGCAAGCCCAGCCCCAGCAGCAGGCCGAGCAGAGCGCCCACGTCAGCCCTCCTGGGCCAGCAACGACGGCAAGTCGGCGCCGACCCAGCCGTAGCGCTCGGCGTGCGGCGGGTAGCCGTCGGCGCGCACCAGCCGCCCGCCGCGGCTGGCGAAGATGTCGGCCGTCTCGATGACGTCGCCTTCGATGCGCCCTGGTACGGCGACGATCTCGCGGACGCGGCGGTGCCCTGCAGCGTCCTTGCCGGTGTGCACGACGAGGTCGACGCAGCTCGCGACGGTGGGGACGACGAACGCGTGGCTCACGTTTTCCCCTGCCAGCAAGGGGAGTGTGCACATCTTGACGATGGCCTCGCGGGCCGAGTTGGCGTGGATCGAGCACATGCCCGGCAGCCCGCTGTTCAAGGCGATCAGCAGGTCGAGGCACTCCTCCTGGCGCACCTCGCCCACGATGATCCGGTCCGGGCGCATCCGCAGCGCCTCCTTCACCAGCCGGCGCAGCCGGATCTCACCGGTGCCCTCCAGGTTGGGCTGACGGGTCTGCATCGCGACGACGTCGGGCAGCGGCAGGCGCAGCTCGAAGACCTCTTCACAAGTGACCACGCGCTCACGACCCGGCACGCTCGCCGCGAGGCAGTTCAAAAGCGTTGTCTTGCCGGCCTGAGTACCGCCCGCGACGATCACGTTGAGCCCAGCAGCCACCGACGCCTCGAGGAAGCGGGCGGCCTGGCGGGTCAGCGTCCCCAACTGCACCAGCTCGTCGAGGCTGTGCGCGGAGAGCACGAACTTGCGGATGTTGACCGACCAGTGCTTGCGCGTGATGTCGGGGATGACGACGTGCAGGCGTGAGCCGTCCGGGAGCATGGCGTCGACGAACGGCGTGGAGAGATCCACCCGTCGGCCGGTGGTCTTCAGCATCTTCTCGACCAGGTCACGGACTTGGTCCTCGCCCAGGATCGTCGTCGTCAGCTCGGACTG
>JANPHZ010000032.1:0-8336 GCA_031424715.1 Frankiaceae bacterium | reverse complement strand
CTGGCCCGAAAAGGCAGCAGCCGCAGGCCGATCGCCACCGCGAGCAGGAATGGCCCGACGGCAACGCTGGAATAGCGCGGTGCGTAGCCGGCGCTCCCGACGGCGGCGATGACCACACCCAGCACGAGGCTGCCGAGCCCGGCGATCAGCAGGAATCCGACCCGCCGGTCGACCCGGCCACCCAGCAGCACGCCACCGGGCACGCGGCGGCCGAGCAGCGCGACTACGGCGGCGCCGACGAGCAGCAAGACCAGGACCAGGCCGGCCAGGGTGCGGCCGCCCGACCAGGTTGCCAAGGTGTCCAGGACGGCGGAGGACTTGGGCGGTCGCACCCACGGCGTACCGGTGTGCTGGGCCTGGAAGAGGAACGACGGCAGCCACGGCGCGAACAGCAGCCCGCCTGCAGCGAGAGAAGCGGCGCACCGGCGGGCGGCGCGAGCGTCCTTGCCGCGCACGGACAGGGCCAGCAGGGTCACGCCGACCACCGCGAGCAGGTAGAGCGCCCAGTAGTGCGTGAGCAGCAGCAGTCCGCTGAGCAGGGCGACCGGCGCGAGACGACGAGTGGTCGGGGCCTGCAGCGCGCGGTGCAGGGCCAGCACCCCGAGGAGCACCAGCAGCAGCACCAGGGAGTACATCCGCGTCTCGGCGGAGTAGCGCACGACGAACGGCGACGAACCCACCAGCAGTACGGCGTACCAGCCGGTGGTGCGGTCGGCGACCTGCCGCCCGGCCAGCCAGGCCGCGGGCAGGCAGGCCAACGAGAACACCGACGACAGGGCGCGGACGGCGTCCGACCCGGTCCCGAAGAGCTCCATCCAGCCGTGCAGCAGCAGGTAGTAGAGCGGCGGGGAGCCGTCGCGGCGCAGCGCCTCGGGCAGCTCGCTCAGCGGGAGCCTGGAGATGTTGACCGACAGCGCCTCGTCCAGCCACAACGCCGATGCGCTGTGCAGCCGCACCAGGACGGCGACCAGCAGTGCGGTCGCCGTGACCGCCACGACGAGGTGACCGGGGCGCACGGTCGGTGCGGTCGAGGGCTCACTCATCGTGGCTCCATTGTGCCGGTCAGGCCGGCAGGGCCTTGAGCAGTTGCAGCGCTGCGGCCTTACCCGAGCTGCCCGCGATCCCGCCGACAGGTGCCGTGGACGCGCCGCAGGTGAACAGTCCGTCGACCCCGGGCACGGTGTGCCCGGCGAGCCGGCGGGTCGGTCGCAGGAAGGCCAGCTGGTCCAGGCTGATGTCGAGCTGCATGGGGTGGGCGCCGGGCCAGCGCAGCTCCTGGGCCATGAGCGTCGGCGTGCGCACGGTCCGCGCCAGGATGCTGTCGGTGAAGCCGGGCGCGTGCGCCTCGACCTGCGCGACCATCGCGTCGGCGAAGGCCTCCTGCTGCTCGGGCCAGCCGCCCTCGACGTCGAAGGGCGCCGACGGGCAGGCGAGGTAGACGGTGTGCTTGCCCTGCGGCGCCAGGGAGTCGTCGTAGACGCTGGGGGTGAAGCAGTAGGTCGGCACCGGGTCCGGGACCCGCCGCGCCTCGGCGGAGACGAAGCCGCGGCGCAGTTCGTCGAGGGTGTCGACGTGGAACTGCAGGCCGTTCCAGTCGCCGGGTCGCGCGGTCGGGTAGGGCGGCAGCTTGTCGGTCGCCAGGTGCACGACGAGCTGTACGGCGTTGCCGCGGTGGGCCGCAGCCAGCTCCGTGCCGTCCCGCCCTCCGAGCGGCGGGTCGAGGAGTCCGAGCAGCGCGGTCTGCACGTCGATGGCAGTGACCACGGCGGAGGCGGCGATCCGCTCACCGCCCTCGAGGAGCACCCCTGTCGCCGCTCCCCCGCGCGCGTCGATCGCCTCCACGACCGCGCCGGCTTACTCACAGGCTTTTTCGGCGTCGGCGGGGGGTTCGTCATCGTCCCCGTACTGGTGCTGGGCTCCGTGTGCCGACGGCAGCCCATCGGCACCTCTTTGCTCGTCACCGCCCTGTCCGCGGCGGTGGCTCTGCTGGCCCGCGTCGGACATGAGACGTTCGCGTGGGACGTGATCGGGCCGTTCACCGCGACGTCGGTCGCCGGTGCCCTGCTGGGTCACCGGGTGTCCTGCCGGCTGCCCGCGGCCGCGCTGAACCGGGCCTTCGCGGTCCTGCTCGTGCTGGTGGCTGCCTACGTCGCGCTCCGCGCCGGCTCCACCTGACGGGTCCCCTAGGGTCCCGGCATGCAGGTGAGCCGAGGGGTGCGCCGGGTAGCGGTCGTGCTCTCGTGCGTCCTGTCCGCCGTGTTGGCCCTGGCCTTGCTGGACTTTGCGCAGCAGGCGTGGCTCGTCGGCCCCCCGCTGCTGGTCGTCATCGGTCTCGCCTCCTTACCGCTTCGGCTTGGTCGACGCGGCGACCGCGTCGGCCGCTGTCAGCGGGCTCTGTTGGTCGCCCCGGCGGTTCTTCTGCTGCCTCACCTGCCGCTCGCCGCGCTCGACCTTCCGAAGGACCTCGGTGTCTCCCGGGCAGCACTGATCGCCGTGCCTGCGGTCGCGGCGGCGCTGCTCGCCGTACGCGCGGTGTTCCTGCCCGCCGGGCCGCTGCTCGCCGCCCGGCTGACCGGGGCGGTCGTGCTGTCCGGCATCCTCGGACTGACCCTGTTGACCTACTACGACGTTGCGCCGGCGAGCGGCGATGCCGTCGCTGTCGAGTTTCCCTTGACGGGCCAGTGGCTGGCGGGGCAGGCAGGACGCAGCCTGCTGACCAACCACCACACCCTGGGCGGCGACCAGGGCTACGCCGTCGACCTCGTACGACGGCTGCCGGGCGGGACGACCCGCAGCGGCCCGAAGGGCGACCTCGAGGCGTACGCCGCCTTCGGCGAGCCCGTACTGTCGCCGGTGGCGGGCACCGTGGTGCGCGCGGTCACCGACCTGCCGGACCAGCCGATCGGCGGCAGCGACCGCGTGAACCGCACCGGAAACTCCGTCGTCCTGCGCCTGGCGTCCGGCGAGTTCGTCCTGCTCGCGCACCTGCGCCAGGGCAGTGTCCGGCTGCGGCCCGGGCAGGCCGTCGAGGCCGGCGCGCTGATCGGTCAGGTCGGCAACTCCGGCAACACCAGCGAGCCGCACCTGCACCTGCAGGCGATGACCGCTGTTGAGGGCGGACAGGCTCTTCGGCTCCGGTTCCAGGACGTGCAGCTCACCCGGAACGGGTCGACGACCAGCCGCGACAGCGTCGAGCTCCGCCGCAACGACCGGATCGCCGCCCGAGGGTCAGCTCAACAGGCCCGCTATACGCCGTGACGTGGATTCCCGAGGTTGGGCGGTCTACCCGGAGTAGACTGCGCGACATGGCTGCCACCACCACCGTCAAGGTCCAGACCAGTACGCGTGACCTGCTCCTGCAGCTCGGAGCCGTGCGGCGCCAGAGTGCCGACCAGGTCATTCTCGCTGCGCTGGCAGCGTTGCGCCGGGACGAACGCCGACAGGTCGCGGCGGCCGAGGCGCTTGCCGTGAAGGGCGATCCCGTCGACCTGGCAGAGGTCCGCGCGATACAGCGAGAGATGGCCGCGCTTCATGCGCGGTGAGGTCTACCGACTGCCGGCACGGGGTAGGGGCCACGAGCAACGAGGACGCAGGTTCGCTGTCGTTCTGCAACCAGACTGGCTCAACCTGAGCACCTGGATCATCGCGTTCACCAGCACAAGCGCACGTGAGACAAGTTTTCGGCCTCCCGTCGTCATCGCCGAGCAGCACACGCTGGTCCTGTGCGACCAGCTCACCGCGGTGGACCTCGCCCGTCTCACCGAACCAGCCGGCTTCCTCACCGGCGAGGAACTGCTGCGGATCGATGACGCCTTGGCCTTGGTCCTCGATCTGTAGCCGGGCCTGCCCCACAGAATCCGTCACGCACCCTGAGCACTGACGTCGACGGCTCCCCCGCTCACCGTGCGGCCCGGCACCGCGAAGCCGGCTGGCCAGCGAATCAGTTCAGCCGGTCTGTCAGGGGCCGCGCAGCTCGTGTTCGGTGATGATCTGGCCGATCTCGGCCCCGCGGTCGCGCACCTGCCGATAAACCCAGCCATAGACCGGACCGTCGACGGTGACGTCGAGGAAAGACTCCCCCACGTCGTCCCCCGCGAGCTGAGTCAGAGCGTTCACCTCGAGCCAGTTCACGAGCAGATGCAGGTAGGTGCTGCGTCGGGTCTTCGCACCGCCTCCGGCCCGGTTCGGCACTTTCGGGAACAGCGCTTTGAGGTCCCTGCGGGCGGCTCGGACCTGCCGTCGTTGTGCGACGAGCTGCCAGTGGATCTGCTCATGCAGGTAAGACGCCAACACGCCGTCCGGGGTCCGGAGCGGGAAGCGCGTAGACAGGGTCAGGACCGGGTGGCTGTGCGGGATCGCGCGCTCATCGATGACGACCCGGTCGGTGAACTGCCAGGGCGAGGCGTCGTGCTGCTCGAGAACCTCTCGCAGGAGCTGCGCGGTCGCCTCCTCCGCTACGGTGCCCCGCTTGGTGGTGACGACGACGGTCATGGCGCAGATCATGCCGCGGCCGCAGCAGCGCAAGGTCCGCGCCGCCGGTCTGCTCGAGCACCTCGATGCTGGATCAGCGTCGGGTAACGCCGCGGGCGCTGCGGGCGGGTCTCATTCGGGTGCGTCAAGGAAGGTCTGCAGCGCGGCCAGCCAGGCTGCGGGTTGGTCGATGTGGGCCATGTGCCCGGCCTCTTCGAGGATCGCGGCGCGCGCCGAGGGAAGCAGCGCCAGCATCGGCTCGACCAGGGCGACCGGGAACGTCATGTCCTGCCTACCGTGTAGGAGCAGGATCGGCTTGCCCAGGGCCCGAAGCCGTTCCACGGCCTGGTCGGGGCGCGCTGGTGGGAGCGGGCCGGCGAGCCACGCCGTGGACCACTCGGCCGAGAAGCGAACGTCCTGCAGCCGCCGCAGGTAGCCCGGTAGCGCCGCTGCACGCCACACGTTGGCGGTGGCGGAGGCGACGGCGTCCGCCCGAGTCGCTGCCGCCGTACACGGCTGGCTGTCTTCCTCGACCGGCGCCGACTGGGCGGCCAGACGCGCGTCACGCTCGGTCCATCCCCGGAACGCGTCCGCCGGGACGGGGAGGACGCTGCTGGAGGCGATGATCAGCCGGCGGATCCGCTCCGGTGCGGTCACGGCGAGGCGTTGCGCGAGCAGCCCACCGTAGGAGAACCCCAGCACGTCCACCTGATCAAGCTCGAGGACATCCAGCAGCGTCACCAGGTCGGCCGCGGCCGCAACCGGTGTGTAGTCCGTGTGCGCCAGTCCGGTGGTGGAGCGGCCACACCCGCGCAGGTCAACGAACACCAGGCGCCAGCCTGCGCCGAGCTGCACAAGCGGTTCCCGCAGGTAGGTGTGGTCCCAGTCCGGCCCGCCGTGAACGATCAGGAGCACCCGCTCGGTGTCGCCCTGATCCCGCTCGGCCACGAACAACTCGACAACAGGGTCGTCCGACACCCGCACCGTCCGCTCCACGAGCACCCGCCAACCCTGCCACGTTGGCCATGGGCACCCCCTTGCCCGTAGGTCGCCCACTCGACCGCGAGGAATCACCTCTGCGCCCGTCCCTCGCGGTCCTTGTCCCACCGTGCTGCCGGGCTTACCTTCGCGTTGTGGAGTGGCTGACGATCGAGGTGTTCGACGCCGACGGCGCCGCGTGGGCGTGGCGCGACCGGCACTCCCAGGACCTGATCTCCCTCGCCGTCAGCACCGGCGCCATCGACTGGCAGTGGCACGAGCACCAGTACGGCGTCGCCCTGGAGGTGTGCTTCCACGACGAGCAGGCCCGGGGCTGCTTCCGCGAACTTGCTGCTGTGCGCGCCGCGCTCGAGCTGGCCCCCGACCCGGTCTCCGGCGTCCTGGTCTATCCCGGCAGGGGTGGCGGAGCCGCCCGGCTGGCTCGCCTGCGCCCTCGGCCCTTCCGCGGGCAGGACGCGCTCGCCCTGTCGATCCCGATGGACCGGCCCGCCCTTCGCTGCGTCGGCCAGCTGGTCTTCACCGGGTAGCACGTCGACGCGGTCCTGCTCGTGCTGGTGGCTGCCAACGCGACAGCCCCGGCGTGAAGAGCGAAAGATGCACTGCCGAAGGGCGATGGTCAGGCGACGTCGTTGAGCCGGCGAACCTTTGGCGATCCCGCAGCCCGTTCAGTGGCCAGATCGTGGGCTGACTGCATCGCTAGCCAAGCCCGCGCTGTCCCCACCCCTGCCTCCTCCAGCCGGACCGCCAGGTTCGGGCTGATCCGGGCATGCTCGTGCAGGACCCTGCTCAACGCCACTCGCGAGATCCCTAGCCGCGACGCGGCCTCGCCCACCCCCAGACCCAGGTCGGCCAGCACGTCCTCGCGCAAAACCGCGCCGGGGTGTATCGGGTTCTTCATCACCACAGTCCTCACCTCCTTCTCAGTGGTAGTCCCGGTAGTCAACGAGCTCAATGTCGTTCTCGACGAACATGAAGGCCACCCGCCAGTTCCCGTTCACCCAGATCGACCAGTGCCCCGCCAGATCACCCTTCAACGGGTGTGTCTGAAAGGACGGGATCGCCAGGTCTTCAGGGGCCTGCGCCACGTCCAGCGCCGACAGGATGCGCAGCAGCTTCGGGACGTGGGCAGCTTGGACACCCCTCTTCGACCCGTCGCGATAGAGCCGCTCCAGACCCTTGTGTTGGAAGCTGACAATCACACGATGAGCGTATCGCGTATCGATACACGATACAAGAAGCGCCCGCGACCAAGGATCGTGATCCTGGCTCTGACCCGCTCGAGCTCCCCCATCTGGACTTGAACCAGAAACCCTGCGATTAACAGGCGACCTTGTCGATATCACCCGGTGCCCTTCTGTAGTAAAAAGTCTTACGTACCAGGCTATTCTGTACCCCCAGGTGATGTGGCGTCCATAGCGTGAGGCACGGTCCGTGTCGGCATTGGCTACATCATTGGCTACACGCACCGGCAGTCCATGCCGCGGATGCCTGGCGGCTTGGTGTGGCGCGTCGGCACGGAGAAGCACACGTCAGCTTCGAGCCTCCCCCAACTGCCACACGCCAAAAGAACGTCCTGCGATTCGCGTGCCACAAGCGCGCATCGTGGTGTCTCGCGGCCACAGACCTGACCCACCAGCCGCAGTCGTCGTGCTGTCGACATCCTTCGCTGGTAGTCATGCCGACGGGCGAAGTGATCGCGCTGGTGAACTTCGTCGAGGAGGCTCACTAGACCAACGGACGGGGTCTACTGAAACGCCAGGGCTAGCCGGACGCGTCCGCACGCGGTGGGAGCAGGTTCGGCAGACACAGCAGGCAAGGCCGCCGGTCGCCGACCACGGCAGTCAAGTTCACCTCGTCGAACCAACGGATGTCGGGGTGTTTTGCGCGCGCCGAGGCCCAGTCCGGCCCGTGAAAATGCCTACCTGACGAGGTCACGGCAACATGCGCGGGCGAGTTCCGGGGCCGGGGACAGCAGGCCCAACAGATGCCGAACTCTCGCCACTCTCGACATGCGGCGCAACGCGAGTCAGCCAGCGGGCGGACTGGAGGGATCGCATCCGCTTCTACGGCGTCCACAAACTCTTCGCCGATGGAGAGGTCCTCCGGCCGAAGTGAAAGCTGCGCGCGCAGATCCTCCACGATCTCCGGATGTGCAAGTGCCGTGATCTGCTGCGTTGGCAGCCAACCCGCGAAATTTGCCACGGCCGGGAAAGGCCCCGTGTCGACAATGATGAACGCTACGACTCTGGCTGACGCACGGATCTTTCGCAGTTGGTAAGCGCTGACTGTGGGGCCGAACTTTTCCCAAGATGCAGGTCGCGCGGATTTGAGCTCGACGCCCATGCGACCCACGACGACGTCGGCGGCTTTGGCAGCCCCCCTTGCGGCGTAAAGGCTCCTGACCGGCAAATCCGTCTGACCTGCCAACCAGGATGCGAAGGCGGCCTCGCCCAGGCGACCGGTCCGTTGCCGATCCGCGCTGCGTCGTCCGTACGGGCCGCTGGGGTAGCGGTCCTGCTGCTCGAGGACCGCGGTCTCAGCCGACTCGTGATCTAAATCAGTGATGGGAAACTCGATCACTGGCAGCTCACTTGCGACGCAGTCAACGCCTTACCTGTTCCAGGTGCCTTCATCGACTCCCCTCTCCGCGGGTTCGCCAAAGATGCTCTGCGACATGCGCACGACAGGGTGGCTAGTCTGAACCGCCCTGAAGATGAGCAGACCCGGAAGGTCCGCGGGCAGGTGGGCAAGACCTGGTCGCTGCCACGTTCGTGCCTCAACCGCTGCGCCGGCCCCTCCCACCGTGACTTCCTGCGTGATCACGATCGGGGACGCTTCCAACGCCGAGATCACGACTGCGACCAAGG